>CAZKJA010000115.1:0-10038 GCA_964552925.1 uncultured Treponemataceae bacterium | reverse complement strand
GTTACCATGGTCCTTTCGCTGGTTTCGGTTTCTTCGGGGCGGTATTTGACGACGAGCCGGGGAGCCGAGGGGGAAAAGAACCGAATAAGAAGGGACTTTTCCTTCACCAGTTCCGATCCGAGAATCCGGCCTTTCGGAATGAAGAAGGTCTTTTCCGTATCCGTTTGCCCGCCGCTGCCGCCCATTCGCATCAAAGAGGCCATCAAGTTCTCGTGGGGGAAATGGTGGAAGCGGAGCCCGGCGTCGGTCACGATTACCAAACCCCACGATTCGCCGTCAAGGCCCGCGACGCCGGATACATAGCGTCCAAGTGAAAAACGAAGCACCTTCTCGCCTAGCTTCGCCGAATAATCGTTCCAGAATTTTTCAGCTTCCTGGTTCATGCCTTTTCCTCTTCGTTCGCGATTCTCGATGCGCGTTCGATCTTTCCTGCCATGGTTCAGACTTCCTCGCAAGCACCGTGTCGACAGCGAGCCCGGCGAGCAGGATGGCGGTGCCAGCTATTTTCTTCATGTCGATGACGCCATCGCGCAGGGCGTCAAGGACGATGCCGGTGACGGTCTGCCCCGAGAACATCAGTATGGTGGCCGTGAACACGGGCAAGCGGGGGAAGACGACGTTTATAGTCAAGACGACGACTATTCCCATCATCCCGCCGCCCAGCGCGAGGATTGGGCCCGCGGCGGCGATGGCCTCAAGAGTGCCGGGAAGCGGCGGGCGGACGATGGTGAATATCAGTGCCGCCGTCACCAGGCCGGTCGCGTAATTGGCGCGCGCGCTGTGGAGAATGCCTTTCCGGGTGCCAAGCTGGGAATTGAGCACCGCCGACAAACCTACTGACACCCCCGCCCCGAGCGCCAGGAACATCGCCGGCAGGTTCGACCGCCAGGCTCCGCTCATTACTATGACTCCGGCGAGGACCAGAACAATGCCGGGGATGCGGCGGGCCGAGAGCGGGTACTTCGTTCGCCCCAGGAAGCCTGTGGCGTCGGCGGCGATCGAGAACATCGTCTGCCCGAGCAGCGCGATCGCTATCGTCAGCGAAGCGCCAATAGCTGTAAACGCAAAGTTGCTGGCGAATACTGTGCCGACCCCGGCGACGCCTCCGAGGTACATGTACGTTGGGATCCTGCCGGGCACGGCCCCGCGCTTCCTGAGCGATGATACGGCCAGGATCGCCGCGAGTCCCGACGCGTGGATGACGAGCACTGCCGCTGCCGGGCCGGCGATCTCGGAGAAACGGCTGTTGACGCCGCTCATCACTGTGACGAGGGCTCCCGCCAGGATGGCGAATATCACGTACGCGGGGCCGTTCACAATATGCGCTTCAATTCTTCCAGGCTGCTTATCTCGTAGGTCGGATCAAGCTCGGTCGGGTTAGGAGCGCCGGCGGGGTTGAACCAGCAGGTGTCGATGCCGAAATTGATCCCGCCGCGGATGTCGGAACTCAGGGAGTCTCCGACCATTATCATCCTGGTCTTGTCGTGCGTGTTGAGGAGGCCGCACGCGTGCTCGAAGATCGCGGGGTTGGGCTTGCTGCTTCCGGCCTCCTCGGATATCACAAGGGCGGCGAAGTGCGCCGCGATCGGCGAGGCGCCGATCCTGGAGCGCTGGACTTCCTTGATGCCATTGGTGACCATCGCGAGACGGTACTTGCCCGCCAGGTAGCCGCAAATCTCTTCGGCGCCGGGCAACAGGAACGAGCCCCTGCCCAGAGCCTCGAGGTACAGCGAACTGAACGCGGCAGGGTCGAGGTCGACGCCCAGACTCTGGAAGAGCAGCCTGAAGCGCTCGACCTTGAGCCGTTCCTGGTCGAGTTCCCCTTTTTCAAGGCGCTTCCAGATTACCGCATTGATTTCCTCGTAAGCGAGCACTATTTCTTCTGTCGACTCGAGGCCGAACTGCCCGAAGGCATGCCGAAGCGCGTGGCGCTCCGCCTTCCTGAAGTCGAGCAAGGTCTCGTCGGCGTCGATAAAAACAAGTTCGTATGGCTTCATGGTTTCTCCGGATTGCGTTCCGCCCTCGTGGGCGTACAGCGGATCATACCATGATCTGCATTGTCTTTTCCTACCCTATCCTCTCCTGGTCTCCTTGCTCGAATCGACTCGGCTTGGGCTTGGCCTTCCTCGGATACTTCAAATACGGCGCCAGGGCCTCATTCTTGCCGCCGCCCGTGCCGTCGTATGTAAGCGAAAGTACCGGCACGCCGGTTACTTCCTCGATCTTCCTGTTCATCGCCTCGGTGACCAAGGCCGCGCAGCAGAAAATGGGGCTGAGCTGGACGAAGAGCGACACTTCGGGGAAGTGCTTCTTGATGTACCAGGTCTTGAGCAGGTTCTCGGCGGACTCGCCGGAGTTCTCGACGAGCACGCCGTAGCGCGCCAGTATGTCGGCCGACGAGTCGTCGAACTCCGGATCGGTCTCCTCGAGCATACGGTCAAATACACGGTAGTAGGCCTTCTCGAGCACCTTCGAGGCCGCGAGCAGGGCGTTGAAGCGCAGGAGATCCGCGTACCGGCCTTCCTTCGCCCAGCGCGAAAAATAGGTGTCGGATATCATCTTGGCGTACTGGTTGTACGGCATCGATATCACCTCGCCGCCGTTGTCTTCTATGTAGCGGATCACGTCCTGGTTCATCACCGCGTTGTCGCGGACGTAGAGGTCGCCGAACAGCGCGACGAGCGGGTTGCGCCGGTCCTTGTCGTAAGGAATGGCTTCGAACAGCGACACGATCTCCTCGGCGGCCTTGACCTTGTTCCTGCGCCTGTCCTCGAACGTCGCCACGAGGATCTCCATGGCTCGCGCCGTCATGGCGTCCGTCATGCCTTTTATCGTCTCGTAGGGCCGTATGCGGCAGGACAGTCGCCGTATGAGGCCGGCGAAGAGGTAGGACTGGTACGCGTCGACCGCGGCTAGCGGGGAAATCTCCAGGAACGACAGTTCCCCGACGTAGACGCCGGCTTTCTCGAGGCCCCCGGCCTTGCCGTCGAGTATGTTCTTGATCTGGTGCGGGTACAGCTGTATGTCGCACGCCAGCTTGGCGCGGGCCATCCAGACGGCGCACTTCGCCGGATCGAGGCCGTGGGTGCGGACGGTATGCGCGAAGGATTCGGCTATCGCGTTGAGCGGCAGGCACTGCCCGTTGTTCGTCGACAGGCTCGCGCGTATAGTCTCGTCGGTTTCCTCCATGACGATCGCGTCGACCCCCGCCGCCCGCAGCGAGGCCGCGAGCAGGGGCGCCGCGAGCTCGTCCCAGGAGGGGAGGAGCAATTTTTTGCCCTTGAGCGCGGTAGCGTAGCTAGGGTTGACCCGCAGGAAGTCGCGCTCGCCCGCGGTTGCCTTTGCCCGTGCGATTGTACGTTCCCTGTGGTTGCGGAACGCGCGGATCGCCGCCTCGATGCGGGTTTCGTAGCCGACGGCGCTGTCGTGCTCGTCGAGCTCGAGCACCAGGTACGGCTTGCCGTAAGCGTCCATGACCGCCTTGAAGGCATCGACGACGAACGAGTCGGGGCCGCATTTGAACGACGTGACGAGGACAGGGTACGCTCCCGCAATGCGCGCTACGGTCTCCGCGGCGCGCAGTATAGTCTTGCCGTATTCCCAAGGGATCTCGTGGAGCAGAGCCTGGATCCTCGAATCGGATGTGGCCACCGGGTCCAGCATATCCTGGTACCAGGCGGGGACGCCGTGGTCCGCGATCATGTCGGGTATGCCCTTGTTCATCCCCGACGGCAGTACCGAGTATGGGCGCCCTAGTACTACCATCTCGATATCGCCGGAGTGCCCGCGCGTGGCGTACGCCGAGCGCAACGCCGCTGCCCTGGCTTCCCGGTAGCGTTCGGCCCTGTCCCAGGCCTCCGAGACCGACTTGAAGGTGACCGGCAGGCGGGCCTTGTCAGCGAGGCATCGGCGGAGTTCTTCCTTTACGCGGAAGCTCGTGTAGCTGGCCTCCACTATCGGGGCGAGGAAACGGTCGGGCTCGTCGAGCTGGGAAACCAGCGGCGAGGCGAATTGGGTGGAATAGCAGTATTGCCGCATGCCTTCGGCCTTGTCCACCTTCTTTTCCAGGTGGAACGGGATGAAGACGAAATCGGCCTCGTCGAGGAGCGTCAGGGCGTGGCCGAAGAACGCCGCCATCGGCGCGCAGAATTCCGCTCCCATCCGCTGCTTGCCCCTGGCGACCATGTCGCTCTGGTCGTCGCTGACGCGGACGGAAAGGCCGAGCGATTGGAAGAATACCTTCCAGAATCCCAGGTCCTCGACAAGCGATAGCGCGGCGGGCAGGCCTATCACCGCGCGGTGAGCCGGGGCCGATCCGGCGATGGTTGCCGGCATAGTCTCCTGTCGTACAGACTCCAACGCCGCGCGGTCGGCTGCTTCCCTGAGGGGGGCGAGTCTCGCTACGCCGGCTTTCCTGGCGATGAACGACTTTGTGCCGTAGTCCCTTCCGCACAGGAATCCGAAGGCGATATCCTCGCCGTTGACCGAGGCGACCGAAAGCTTGCAGTGGTTGCCGCACAGTCCGCAGACCTCGGCGCGCACAGGCAATGCCCGGCGGTGCAGGTCGAGCCCGCGGAACGTCGAAACGACAGGCGCTGGAACCCGCTCGTCCCGGAGGACAAGCGCCGCGCCGTACGCGCCGGTCAGGTGGCAGAACGGCGACACGAGGATGGGACGGCCGAGTTTCTGCTCGAAGGCGGCGACAAGCGAACGGTTCCTCGCGGTCGCGCCCTGGAAGAACACGACCTTGCCAATTGATTTCTCCGAGGCAACCTTGCGAAGGTAGTTTTCGCGTACGGCGTGGAGGGCGGCGGCCAATACCTCGGGCACTGTGCAGCCCGCCGAGAGCAGGTGGTTCATGTCCCGTTCCATGAATACGGTGCAGCGGTCGCTTACCTTTGGCGCGCGGACGCCGTCGGTCAGGCGGGCGTAGTCCGCGAGGTCGACGCCGAGCTTGCGCGCCTGTTCCTCTATGAAACTGCCGGTGCCGGCGGCGCACACGTTGTTCATTATCGACGATGTCACGCGGCCGTCGCGCAGCGTCGTGAACTTCGAGTCCTGCCCGCCTATCTCGATTATCGTGTCCACGCCGGGGTCGAGTTCGACCGCGGCGCGCGCGTGGGCGCTTATCTCGTCGAGCACCAGGTCGGCCCCGGCGATGCCGCCTATGAATTTCCTGCCCGATCCGGTGGTCGCGCACCCGAGCACGCCGATGCTCGAGCCCTTGCGGACGCAAAGCTTTCCGATCGCCTCGAGCAAGGCCTGGAAGGCCTCGACGGGCCTGCCGGAAGTCCGCGTGTAAAAACCCGCGGCCACGCGGCCGGTTTCGTCGACCAGGACTGCCTTGGTGCTCGTCGAACCTATGTCGACGCCGAGCCAGGCTTCGAACGCGGCGGGGATGGTTTCATACACGTCGACTTCGACGTCCACTCCGGGGCGTCCGCCGCGTCCGCTCGTCTGCTCCAGGCAGTGTTCATGCGCCGTGAAATCCGGGTAGGACGAGAGTCGCAGGTCTAGCGGTGGATGGAAGAGGGAGCGGTCGGGGGGCGATTCCTTCCGCAGGGCAGAGGCTGAGACGAACGGTTTTGCTTCCCCTGTCTCAACTCTGGTTTCCCTCAAGTACAGCAGGGCCGCGCCGATGGCGCCGTGCCAGGGAGCCTCCTCGTCGCGTACAATCTCGATTCCCGTCAGGCCGCGCAACTGTCCCAGCACGGCGTCGTTCATCGCGACGCCGCCTGTGAACACTACGGGTGCCCGCACGTCGACGCCGCTCCACAGCGCGTCGACGAGATTGCGCGCGAGGCCCCGGCACAAGCCGTCGCTGATCGCCGCCAGGGAGTAGCCTTCCTGCTGGGCGTGGATCAGGTCGGTTTTGGCGAACACGGCGCAACGCGTGGCGACCTTTGGTGCCTTGTCGCGGTTTTCAACCGCGACGCGTGCGAGTTCGGCGGAATCCGCCAGTTGCAGTCTGCCTGCCTGCTGGTCGAGGAAGCTTCCAGTACCCGCGGCGCAACCGGAATTGGAGCGGCTTCCTTCGTATTCGCCGCGCTCGTTGAAGCGCGCCAGGGAATATTTCTCCCCGCCCACCGACAGGATGGCACCGGCGTCCGGGTAGCGCGCCTTGACCGATTCGAGGGTCGCGACCTGCGACTCGTAGCGCGCGTCCGCCTCGATCTCGGCGAGCGGCCTCCCGGTAAGCGCCACGGCGCTCACGCCGGCGAGATCGAGCTCGGCGTCGACACGTTCGAGCGCCGACGCAATGTCCCCTCCATGCGCGATATACAGCCGCCCGAGCGTAGTGCCGTTGCCATCGACGGTGACCGCCGCAAGGGAGACAGAACCTATATCCAATCCCAGGATACGCTTTTTTATGTCGCTCACGTTATTCCTTCAATCGTTCAATTGGTCTTTAACGAGGTTCCACAGGCCGATGACGCCCGTTCTCCAGCCTGCGCGGTAAGCGGCGAGCGCCGTCTCGGCGGCCTTGTCCTCGAGTTTCGCCAGTCCGGCATGAGACTCCCAGGCTTGCGCCGACCTGTCCTCCGCATCGGTGGGCGCCGGGATGGCTCCCACCACGGTTACCAATTCCTCGTAATGCGCCCTGCCGGCCCATGCGCTGCCGTCTGCCTTGCCGGCGGCTCCGGCTTTTTCGAGAACCCCCTGTTTTTCGTTCCTGAGGCGTTCCACTATCCTCGGGATGTCCGTGTTCCCCGACAACAGGCGTTGGAACTCCTCCTTGCGCTTGATTGCCTCGGAAACCGCGTCCTGGAACAGGCGCGAAAGGTTGAACGACGATCTCCACGCATCGATCTGCCGGAAGAGGCTCTCGTTTACCGTCAGCGTTATTTTCTTCGCCATACGTGCACCATCCTGGATACGTGTCATTATGCTTGCACGTATACTATGCAACAGTACGTGTCGGAATGCAAGTACCGCCAGGATGAGGCTGCGCCTGGGGAGAACGCATTGTAAACAATCAATCCTTGCATTCCGCGGATACCGCGCATATATTCGGGGGTATGGGTATGGAAGGTTCATCGGACGGGTATGGAGAATTCTACAAGCGACTCTCCATCTTGCTTGAAGC
Organism: uncultured Treponemataceae bacterium; assembly: GCA_964552925.1. Lineage (GTDB taxonomy): Bacteria > Spirochaetota > Spirochaetia > Treponematales > UBA12059 > SZUA-370. The sequence continues at coordinate 2,951 of CAZKJA010000115.1, read as the reverse complement.
CACCGCCGACCTGAACAACCTGCTTTCTGAACCGGAAAAATTGTACGACAGCCTGCTCGGGCATCTGCACCAGGCAGTACCTTTCTATTCTGGAAGCCTCCAGGTTATGGAAAACAACTCGGCGCGGATCGTCGCGTTCCGGGGACCCCTGGATCCCGATGTGGTGATGGGCCTTCGGTTCAGGATGGATCCCCTGTTCCCCAACTACCGCGTCGTCACCACGTCGAAGCCCGTGGTTCATACGGATATCCGGGTCGAATACCCGCATTTTTTTACCCGCAAAGAGGAGTTCAACTCGGGCCACATCCGTTCGTGGATGGGAGTACCAATGATCGTCTCTGGCGAGACTATAGGCATGATCGCCTTGGACAGGAACGTCGTCGACCCGTTTTCGGACGAGGATATCACAATCGCGCAAGGCTTCGCGCACCAGGCTGCGGTCGCCATCCGGAACACTAGGACCATGGGCGCGCTGCACGACGCCTTGTCGGCCAAGGACACCCTCCTGCGCGAGATCCACCATAGGGTCAAGAACAACCTCCAGCTTGTCTCCAGCCTCGTAGACATACACGCCGGAAAGCTCGCCGACACCGCGGAGCGGCAGAACATGGAAGAACTGCAGGTGAGGATCCGCTCGATCTCCTCGATCCACGAGCGGCTGTACCAAAGCTCCAACGCAAACAGGGTCGGCCTCGATGGGTACCTGCGCGCCCTCGCGGGCGACGTCATGCAATCCTTCCAGAGAGGCGACCTGGTGGCCGGCCTCGAGCTAGCCCTGGATCCGGTCTCCGTCGATGCGACGGTCGCCGTGCCCCTTGGCTTGATCACCAGCGAACTTATAATGAACTCGCTCAAGTATGCCTTTCCCGGAGAGAAGGCGGGGACTATCCGTATCAGGTTGAAAGCTTCCGCTTCCGAAGCCGAGTTGATCGTAGACGACGACGGGATCGGCATGGATCCATCCACGGCCCGCCAAGGCAGCTTCGGCCTGCTCCTGGTACGAAGCCTCGCCCGTCAGATATTCGGGGAAGCCAGTCTCGATTCCAAACCCGGCCGCACCTCGTGGGTGATCCGCTTCCCCGCGAGTTGAAAAACCATACCTCGGGCAGTACCAACACAGGGTGAAAAGTGTATCATCGCTCACACCTTCCAGTCGTATCCGATGCTGACCTTGAAGCGTACCAGGAACCATGCGACTACGTTTGCCAGTACTACGAGGGGGGAATACACAAAATAGAACAGCAGGAAATCCAGCGGATTGAATCGAAACCCGAGGAACCTCGCGGCCACGAAAAAGATCAGTTCCGATGCGCCGAGGCCGATCAGGATCGGTAAAATGCCGTCAATGACTATTGTATTCCAGTGTGACAGCCAGAAAAACATGCCCGCCACGATGTTGTACCTGTCGATAAGCAAGTAGACCAAGGGCAGTATGTGGCCGAACCGCATGCTCCTGAAGGCGACAAATATAAGGAAGAATACCAGCGAGGGCGTAAAAAGCGCCAATGCGGACAGGAAGAATCTGAACGACCTGAAACCATGGCGGAGTATCATGAGGAAGTGCTCGTTGAACCAGACGATGTTGCCCACCGCCCAGCGTTTTCTTTGGTGCACCCACCCGGCGCCTGTTTCGGGAACTTCGGTCCTGACCAGGAGCCGTGGATCGAAGGCGAAGCGGGCATGGTTCTGGAAAGCCCTGGCTCCCAGGTCCAGATCCTCGCAGACGATGTTCCTGAACCCCCCGAGGCGCGCGAAAAACTCCCCGCGTACGCCCAGGATCGCTCCCATTACGGCGGGACATCGTCTGGATATTTTAGCAAGCACGAATTCCGTCATGGCCGAGACGAGGAATTCGTAGCGCATCATCCGTGGGAAGATACCCTTGCCGAGGGCTTCCTTTGGGAAATCCATTATGTCGGCATCCTTCATGGAGGCCGCGAACTTGTCCAGGAAGGACGTATCCGGAGGCAGGACGACATCATTGTCAATGAATAGGAGCAGATCCCCCGGCTTGCCGCTTGCCGCACGCATCAGACTTGCCGACTTTCCCCGCCTCTCGTCGTTGTATAGGATTTCGATCGCGGCGGCAAATGGCTCGAGCGCGGCGTCGATGGCATCGTTCCGGAATCCATCCACCACGACGATGATGCGGAGCGCTCCGTAGCCGCATGACAGAAGCGTTTCCACTATCCCCGCGACGCGTTTGGGTTTTTCGTAGACCGGTAGTATGACAGCTATGCTTTCCATGGCGATAACAAGGATACCAGATCGGAATCAAAGTGTCGTCGGGATCCGTCACCTCGAGGATGCTTTGCCCCCTTCGTAGCGGATGGCGCGGTCTGCCCCCGCTTCATCATTGTACAGCCCGACCAAGGCCGCAAGCGTCTTCAGCTGGATATCGACGCGTTGCCACAGCGGGTGCAGGGGATCATCCACATTTTCTGCGTCGGGCTGTCCGCCACCCAGCTCCGGATTCGCCGTCTCGATGATGAAGGCGAGCGCGTCGGTCCGGTCGCCCCACTCGCGGTGCGAAAGGCCCGGGTAGGCGGCGGGGGAGGCCTCGAGGCTCATCGCGACGCCGGCATCGCCTAGCTCGAGCACGGCGAGCGCGGCCAGGCCCATGGCCCTTTCGTGGGCGATGATAGTCATCGAGAGCGGCGAGTCGGGAGGCGCCTCGTGGAGGTCGATGGCAATGTCGATACGCTCGATCCTCAAAAGTTCCATGAGGCCGAAGGCTATGCGTTCCGTCAGGGTGCCGTCCGGGGCGCCTGGGTAGGCGCGGTCCAGGTTGCGTGACTCGTAGCCCTCGAGAGCCGATGCAGAGCCGGGCGGGTAGTACAGCGTCGGGTCGGGCGAGCCCTGGTGCGCCGGGTTCGTCAGCCGGCTGCCTGGCCCGTCTCCACCGGCGGCCGAGTTGTTGGCGCGCGGCACGACAATAATCCTGCCGGCGG
>CAZKJA010000114.1:0-10071 GCA_964552925.1 uncultured Treponemataceae bacterium | reverse complement strand
AGCTTTGCAGACGGACGATCCCGGGGCGCTCGCGGCGTTGCTTCGGCGCGTGCGCGGTACTCCCTTGCCGTGTTTGGCGAATCCCGATTACTATTCCCTTAGAGAAAACAATGGCTAGTTCGTCGCAGCTTGCATCTCATGGTCCAAGACTACTATCAGTAGTATCGTTCAGTGTGTTCTGCTTCTGCCCAAAGTGTCGAAATACGGGTAGATGCAAGCTGCGACGAACTAATAAAACAATGGGGAGAGTACGCGCATGAAGGTATTGCTTGTCGGCGGGGCGGGGTATATCGGGAGCCACGTGGCGCTTGAGATGATGGAGGCGGGGCACGATGTCGTGGTGTACGACAACCTCTCGAGCGGGACGACGGGCAATCTGTTCGAGGGCGAGCGCTTCATCGAAGGCGACATCATGGATCCCGGGAGCCTGGGCAAAGCGATGGCCGAGGGTTTCGACGGGGTCGTGCACCTGGCGGCGTTCAAGGCGGCCGGCGAGTCGATGGTCGATCCGGGCAAGTACGCGCGCAACAACATCTGCGGTACGATAAACCTCATCAACGCGATGTGCGATGCCCATGTGCCCCGGATCGTATTCTCGAGCTCAGCCGCCGTTTACGGCGAGCCCGAATACCTGCCGGTGGACGAAAAGCATCCGACGCGCCCCGAGAACTTCTACGGCTTCACCAAGCTCGAGATAGAGCGCCTCCTGGACTGGTACGACAGGCTCAAAGGCCTTCGCTACACCGCGCTCAGGTACTTCAACGCGGCCGGTTACGACGTCCGAGGGCGCGCGAAGGGGCTGGAACAGAACCCGGCCAACCTGTTGCCGGTAATCATGGAAGTAGCCGCCGGGATGCGGCCGCAAATGCGGGTATTCGGCGACGATTATCCTACGAAGGACGGCACCGGAGTGCGCGACTACGTGCATGTGAGCGACCTGGCCATCGCCCACGTCGCGGCGATGGAGCGCATGGCGAACGGCGGCGGCAGCCTCGTTGTCAACCTGGGATCCGAAGACGGGCTCTCCGTTTACGAGATACTGGAGACGGCCAGGCGGCTCAGCGGCAAGGCTATCCCCGCGCTCGTCGAGGGCAGGCGTCCGGGGGATCCGGCACGACTTGTGGCGAGTTCCGCCCTGGCCGCCGAGACGCTGGGCTGGAAGGCCAGGTATTCTGACATCGAAACGCTCGTGGGCACGAGCTGGAACGCGTACAAGGATCAAGGAGCCGCGCTATGAACGGATTGCAGAACGCTTTGACGTATCTGGACGCATCGGAAGCCGGCGTGGTCGAGCTGGAGAAACTCCTGACGGCGATACCCGCGCTGGCCCCGGAATCCGGCGGCGACGGCGAATGGAAAAAGGCCGAAGCGCTGGAAGCATGGCTGCGAGGCAAGGGTATCACCCGGATCGAGCGGCACAACGCGCCCGACAGCCGTGTGAGCGCGAGCCTGCGTCCGAACATAGTCGCGACCATACCCGGTACCAAACCCGGCAAGCGGATGTGGGTGATGACGCACCTCGACGTGGTGCCCGAGGGCGATCGGTCGCTGTGGGGCACCGACCCCTTCGAGGCGGTCGTCAAGGACGGCAAGATCTTCGGCCGCGGCGTCGAGGACAACCAGCAGGGTCTGGTGTCGGGCGTGTTCGCCGCGTTGTCGCTGCTCGAAAACGGCATAGTGCCGGAATACGACGTCAAGCTGCTGTTCATCGCCGACGAAGAGGTCGGGTCGGCTTACGGCATCCAGTGGTTGCTCGAAAACCGGAAACTGTTCGCGCCAGACGACTTGATAGTCGTGCCGGATTCCGGTTCGTCAGACGGCACCGAGATCGAGGTGGCGGAGAAGAACATAATCTGGCTCAAGGTGATAGCCAAGGGCAAGCAGTGCCACGCGTCGCGACCCGACGACGGCGCGAACGCATTCATGGCGACTAGCGACATGGCCCTGCGCATCAACGCGCTCGAGCGCGAGGTCTTCAACGCCCGCGACGGGCTCTTCGTGCCGGACAGGACCACGCTGACCCCGACTAAGAAGGACGCGAACGTCCCGAACATCAACACGGTGCCGGCCGAGGACGCCTTCTACGTCGACATGCGCATCCTGCCTCGGTATTCAATCGACTCGGTGCTCGCCGAGGTTGAAAAGAAGGCGCGCGAGGTGGAGGCTCTGTACGGCGTCAAGATATTCCTCGAGACGGTGCAGCGCAACGAGAGCCCGCCGACGCCGGCCGATGCGCCCGTCGTCGAACTGCTCAAGACGGCTATCGAGGCGACCTACGGGGTCGCCGGACGGCCCGTTGGTGTTGGCGGGGGCACGGTGGGCGCGTATCTGCGCAAAGCGGGCTTGCCATGCGCCGTGTGGAGCAGGCAGGACGAGACTATGCACGGGCCCAACGAATACACAAAGATCGAGAATATACTGGGCGACGCCAAGGTGTTCGTCCGCCTGATGCTGGCCGCGAGATGACCGTGCTTACTGCCGGTCGATGATGAAGACGACTTTGCCCGAGCGGATGAGTTCGCGGTTCTCCGGTAGCCCGAGGATCCGTTGCGAGTCGTCGACGCTTATCATTACGTCTGTACGATTGGAACCGAAGACCCCGGCCACCATTATCCGCAATGGATTGCCGCCGGCCCGCGATTCGACCACAGGGTCATCCAGCCCGGTCGCGTAGGCTACAACGCCCCAGGAGCGCAAGGCAGCGGGGTCGGCGAGGTTGCGGTCAAGGATTGGCGTCATCGCCTCGTCGTAGATGCGCGGGAAGAGGCATGGGCGCAACGTGTCGCTTCCATGCTCGCCGCGCACGGGGTAGCTTCCCTGCGCGTACAGCACGATGCCCGAGTAGGCGCGGGTAGGCATCGAGCGGGTCGGGACGGCGAGCCTCACCGGCGCGCTGTGGCGGACGTAGAGATTCGCCAGGTCCGGCAGGCGCCACTCGAAGCGCGCCACAAGGTTCTCCATGTCCCTGTCCATCGACAGCATCACCCGGCGCCCGGCTTCGAGATAGGCCTGGAACGCCGCGGGGTCGAGCGAACCGTCGTCGAGGCTGTCCGCGACCGTCCTGTACGAGTCCAGCCCGATGCCTAGCATGGCCGGCCTGACGAGGTCCGGGATTGCGGCCAGGATCAGCCTCTCGGCTTCCGCGCGGTCCGATGGAAGCCGTAGCCCGGCGCTCGCCAGGTTCAGCTCCATGCTGGCGCGTATGAGTCCGGAGTTCCAGTCGACCGAGGCCGCCGATGTATACGCCGTATCCGAGGCTCCAAGGGTGAGCCCGCCAAACGTGAGGACGGCGGCCGTGAGGGCCGCGATGGTGGCGAAGGCCGGTCTACGCCGAGCCGCCGCGCGAAACGTTGTATCCATTATTCCAATATCGGCACGAGGAGCGACATTCCTTCGCGCAAGACGCTCGCGAGGTTCATGCCGTTCCTGGCCGCCAGCACTTCGGGCTGCACGCCGTACCGCAACGAAAGGCTCCAGAGCGTATCGCCCTTGATAACGCGGTGGCTTCCGGAGAACGACAGCTCGTCCCCTGTTGCCTGTTCCGAGACGTAGGGTTTCTTGTCCTTGAAGGCGGGGACTACGATGGTCTGGCCGATACGTATCCTGTCGGGGTCGAGACCTGGGTTGAGGCGGGCGACCATCGCGACCGGGACCTCGTAGTGCCTTGAGATCGCCGAGACCGTGTCACCCGAGCGGACAAGGTGCATGTATACGTTCATAAGCCTTTCCCGCGACGCGAGGGCTTCCCTGACGTTCCCCTCGGCGTCCGCGGGGACCTTGACGGCGTACCGGCCTTCCGGCGGCGTGACACCGTAGCGAAGTTCCGGGTTGCCGGCCCTCATGGTGTCCAGCGGGACGCCCGCCGCCGAGGCGAGCATCGATATGTCCACGGGTCGATCGAGGCTTATCCGCACCCATTGGACGGATGGCGTCCAGGACATCTCGAGGCCGTTGCGGCCGGCGTGCATCGCCACCGAGACGACCGCGAGGAACTTGGGTATGTACGTGGCGGTTTCCGGCGGCAGCGCGCCGCGTTCCCGCAGGACCCAGTAGTCCCTGGATCCTCCCGCCTTGACCGCCCTGTCCATGGCCCCGGCGCCGCAGTTGTACGCCGCAATCGCGAGGAGCCAGTCGCCGAAGCGGTCGTGGTTGTACCTGAGCTTGCGGAGCGCGGCATCGGTAGACTTCATGAAGTCCTTGCGCTCGTCTATCCAGTCGTCGATGCGGATGTCGTAGCCGTCCACGCTGTTGCGCATGAATTGCCAGAGCCCTGCCGCGCCCGAACGGCTGACCGCCTTGGGCGAGTATTCCGACTCGATGAACGGCAGGAAGAACAATTCCTCAGGAATGCCGTAGAAAGCGATCCTGCCGCGGATATACGATGAATATGCCAGGGAACGTTCGCGGACGGCCTCTATCCACTTTCTGCCGCCAGGGCTCAGGTACGCTGCCCTGAAGCGCTCGAATTGGGGTTCGCCGTAAGGAAGTTCAAGCGTGTAGCGCTCGTCGCCTCCATGGTGCTTGAGCCCTTCCACTTCCGACCGGGCTACCCGCTGTGGGCGGGCGATTGCATGGTCCGTCGAAGCGCCGGCCGCTGGAAACGCGTCGAGCAGCGCTTTTTCCACTACCTGCGCCGGCGTCGCCACCACTGGGATGACGGGTACATCGGCTGCTCCGGCCAGGGAAACCGCTGCCAGCATCAACGAAACCGCGGCCAGTACGCGCAACCGGGTCATTGCATTTTTTCCCCGAAATAGATGCCCGCCCATTCCCAGCGGCCGTGCACCTCGGGATCAGCGGGGAAGTTGACCTTGCGGAAGTACAGGTACCAGACGGATATACGTTCGGTCCAGCCCCAGGTCTTGAGGAAGGCTTCGTTGGCGTTGGAGCTCGGGTCGAGCGCGGGGGCGCGCTGGATGCGGCTGTTCGACAAAAACGCGGCGAAGTCGAAGAGCACCTGGCTGTTGCCGTCGTCCTTGTCCTGGTACCAGTCCATCGCGAAGAAGCCGACCTTGGCGCGTATCCTGGAGAGGCTGCGGGAGTTGCCCGTCGCCATCGCGGTGGAGACTGCGGCCAGCAGGTCGTCGAGCGTCTCGTAGGTCCAGTCCTTGCGGATTGTCGCCAGGTCGATGAAGAGCCTCGCGTACTGGATCGCGTCGGGATGACCGGGAACATCGCGGAGGAAAGCCGGCAGGAAGCGCCTGTACGCATCGAGCGCAGAGTCCCATTCGCCCAGCTCCTCGTAGTCCATGCCCAGCATGAACAGTTCGGTACCCATATCTATTGTATCGGGGAATCTGGCGATCAGTTCACGCCTGAATTCAATGCGGCGAGCGGCGTCCTTGGACAATTCGATGAGCTTGCGCAGGCACGCGAAGTGTATCGAACCGCCGTTCACAGTCAGGTCGGGATAGTTTTTGACGATACGGTCATAATAAAGCGCGGCTACGTCGTCGTCCCTCTGCATTGAATACGCCCAGGCGACGCTCAGGAGGTGCCTGGCGTTGTAGAAGCCATCCGGGTCGGTAGCCACCACCGAGGACAGGAAGGCTATCAGGCGAGGGTAGTCCCCGATGTTCGACAGGGAGGTGGATATTTTGTGGATGACCGCGTACTTCTCGTCGTACTGGAGCCGATCCGAGTCAAGGAGGCTGAAAAGATCCTCGAGCTGGCCTTTGTCGGCACCCGGAGCGTCGATATACCATTCCCATGACGAGGAACACGAACTCAGGGCACAGCATGCGATAAACAGGAGCGCCGGCCCCGGGAATCTGGTCATGCCGGAATATATCATGATGGCTTTGCCGTTGGCAAGGAACGCGATTTGTCGATACACTATAAATAGGGAGAATCACAACGGCATGGATAGGCGCAGGGCAATCATGTTCCATACAATTTTCGCGCTCGCCATAGTATCCGTCGTGCTCGGGGTCGGTCTCCTTGTCATCACCACGGGGAGGGTGCGCGGTCCGAGCGTGCTCATGCCGCTCATGCTCGTGGCTTCGGGTTCCATGTACACGTATTTCGCCGTGATCGGCAAGCGGACCGCCAAAGCCATGTTCCTGGGATTCTTCATCACCGGGGGCGCAATCGTAAGGTTCACAGGCACCGTGCTCGGGATAAGCGCGATAGACTATTGGCCGGTTTTCGCCATCGCCGCGGGTTTGAGCTTCCTGCCGTCCGGGTTCATCCATTACGGACGGGGCAAGCCATCATTCATAGTGCCATCCGCCTCCCTTGTCATGCTCGGACTTTTCCTTTCGATATTCTCCTTCGGCTTCAGCTCGATGAGCTTCCAGACCTTCATAAGCCTCTGGTGGCCGGCCCTGTTTATCGCGGCCGGACTTGTGCTGTTCCTTGTATGGTTTTTCCAACGCCTTGTCTATGACAAGCTCGACAGCGACAAGCCGCATGACGAGTCATCGGTATGAACGTGACGCGACGTCTCGCGCATGCCCTTCCCCTGGCGCTCGCCTTGCTGGCCTCGTGCGTCGACGGTCCGTCGCCCAAGCCGGGTACTTCCCTGCCGGCTGCCAGCGGCCAAGGCGCGGTCCAGGCGGAGCGCGCCGCGATAGAGGCTGCCATCGCGCTCGGCAGCCCCTCCGCACTCGAGCAAGCCGTCGAGCTGGCGGCGGCGGCGACCAGGATCCCCTCCGCCGACGCCAAGGCCTACGGTTGGGTCGCCTACGAGATGGCCAGGCTCGTCTACCCGGAGCTCTCCGGGGAATTGCCGCCCAGCACTGTGTCGCCGCCCGATTCCGCCCTGGTCCGCGCGTTCATCGACGCGCGCAACGGGAAGGCGGTGTCGCCCGGCGCTGGCGCCGGGCCGCTCATGGAGCTGTTCCCCGCTCTTTCGATCTTCAGGCTCAGGACGGCCGCGGCGGTGGGGACGACCCTTGCCGCGGTGGAACGCTTCAGCCGTTTCGGCTTGCCTTCCGCGGCGGCGGACGTGGCGCGCGGCATCGCCTTGGAGCGCTCGGGCGACCGGGCAGGCGCGCTGGCCGCCTTCGAGCAAGGTGAATCCGCGGCTGCCGATTGCTACCCCGCGAGCCTCGGACGCGCGCGAATGCTCGTCGGCCTCGACCGCGGCGAGGACGCGCTCGTGGTCATCAACCGGCTTGCGCCGCCGATCGTCGAAGGCTCGGCCGCACGTCGCATACGCGCGGAGGCTTTGTACGTGGCCGGCCAGTGGGACGTGGCCTTGCCCCTGATCAACGAAGTGCTGCTTGCCGACCCGCTGGATTCGCGCTTCGCCTTGATGCGTGCCCACCTCCTTGTCGAGCGCGGTGAATACCGCCAGGCGGCGCCCCTCCTTGACGCATACGGGGGCATCAATCCGACCGACCGGCTCTATATACTCCTCCGCGCCCGCACCGCTATGGAAAGCGCCAAGGACAGGACGGCCGCGGCAGGCGCTCTCCGCACCGGGCTTGAACGCTATCCCAACGACCCCGAGATGACGATATACGCGGCAGAAGTCTTCTGGAAGGGCGGCGCCGAGGAGAAAGCGGAGGCCATAGGCCTCGCCGCCAAGATACTCGCGTCGGATCCTTCATCGGCCCGCGCGCTCAGGATACTCCTGGCATCTGACCTGGCCAAGGGCGACTACCTGGCGGCGGCCAACCGCGCGGACGCGATACTTGCGGCCCAGCCGGGCTTCGCCGACTTCGAGTCCCTGTACGCCGCCTACCAGGGAGCCGGAAGAACGCTGGACGCTTCAAGGCTGGCCCAGTCGTGGCGAGCCAAGGATCCGGCCTCGGAGACAGCCGCGATAGCCTGGGCTACCTCCCTCGTCGAACGCGGCGAGAAAACCGCCGCCCTCGAGCTTATAAGCAGGTTGCTCGCGGGCAAGGGGACTCCGGCGTTCCGTTCGTCCCTGTATTGGCTGCAGTCGCGGCTGCAGGGCGGTGAAGAGGCCGTGCTCGCCTCGCTCCGCTCCGCCCTCATGGAAAACGGCATGAACGTCGACGCTCTCGCGGCGATGTCCGACATATACGTGCGACGCGCCGACTACCAGCGCGCGCGCTTCTACCTCAAGCAGGCAATCGCGGTGAGCCCCGAGCGCGCCGACATCATCGAACGCCGCAACGTCCTTGCCCAGCTGGGCGTGGCCATTCCCTGAACGCTCCCGGCTACACCGACCGTCCATCCCTTGGCGAACGCCTCGAGTCGATGTACAACACCTACAATGACCCCCGCTGGCTCGAACCCGACCCGCTGGCCGTCGTCCGGCGATTCCCCGGCTCCGCCGATACCGAGACCGTGGGCATAATCGCCGCGGCGCTGGCCTTGGGCAACGCAATGCGTATCATGGGAGCCGTGGAGACCCTGCTCCAGCCCTTCGGGGCGCACCCTGCCGCCGCCCTTGCCGCCATGGACGAAGGCGACATAAGCGCCGCTGTTGCCGGTTTCTCGTACCGTTTCTTTGACGCCCGCGACCTTTCGTCATTCCTGTGCGCAATCCGCACCGTTCGTGCGACCCACGGGAGCCTGGAAAACGCGTTCCTGTCGGTCGACGATCCCGCCGAGCCCGATTACGCGCCTGGCGCATCCCGCTTCGTCCGGCTGCTCGCCGGAAGCGCGCCGAGCCCGTGGCGCCTCAACCTGTTCCCGGACCCGGCTCGGGGCTCGGCCGCCAAACGGGTATTCCTGTACCTGCGCTGGATGGTCCGCCGCGACGCCGTCGACCCAGGCCCCTGGAGCAGGGCGGACCCCGCCCGCCTCGTCGTACCCCTCGATACCCACATGGCAGCGGCCTGCCGGCGCCTGGGCCTGATCACGAGGCGCTCGACAGACCTGAAGGCCGCGCGCGAAGCCCTCGCCGTCTTCAAGTCAATCCGCCCCGACGACCCCACCCGCTACGACTTCTGCATGACCCGTCCTGGAATCCGTCCCGACCTGGATCCCGAGCGGTGCTTCGACCCGTTTCATTGACACTCGTTCCGCCACCGTGTTATCATCATCTGCGCGTTGAAATACGCGTTTCGGGCAATAGCGCAGATGGTTAGCGTACTAGTCTGGGGGACTAGGGGTCCCGGGTTCGAATCTCGGTTGCCCGAAAAAAGAGAGGCCGTCCATTTGGGCGGCCTCTCTTTTTTCTTCTTAAGCCGGTTGCCGCTCCATGTCCTTTCCCGTCATCGTATTCCTCCCGAAAACCGCGAAGGCCACGGTGAAGGTCCCGAGGAGCAGGAATGTCAGCGAAAGCGAGCGGTCGGTCAGAAAGCCCAACAGCGGGTAGAACGCCATGATCAGCGCGCGCTCGAGCATCGAGATACCGGAGAGTACCGTAGCGCGGTTGGAGCTGTCGATTTCCGCGTTTATCAGGTCGGACAGGATGGGGGCGCGCAGGTGCTTGAAACCGACGATCAGGAAGGCCGCGGGCAGCGCGACGAAGGCCGATCGGTTTAGAGCCAACGCGAGGTACAGGATGCCCGGCGCGAGCGAGGAGATGAAAAGTAGCCGCTTGAGCGTCAGCGCCTTCTCGATCCGTGCGGCATTGAGCAGCAGGAACGTCGCGAAGAGGTTGAAGCCCGCGCCGACGAAGCCGTTCACGCTTACGCCGAAACCCGCCTCCTTGAGCAGCGTTTGATAGTACCAATACATGAAGAACGTCATAGCCGAGATCAGTATGTAATTGAGCGAGAACGAGCGCATGCGCCTGGCGACGAATATGAACCGGACTCCGTCTATCCCCGCGCGGAGGAAGGAACCCTTGGGGCTCTCCCGTTCGGGTTCGGTTAATAGGAGCGCGAAGACCGACGAGAGCGCATACGCGGCTCCGGTCGCGACGAATGCCCAGCGGAGGGTTTCCGGGTACGGCAGGAAGGCGGAACCCGCGAACAACGAACCGAGCGGGAAGCCGAGCACTATGCCAGCGGTCTCCATCGCGCCGAAGGCGGCGAAGCGCCGTTTTCCCTCGTCCTCCTTGCCGTGCGCCTTGAGCGTGTCGTACAGGAGCGCGCGGTCAGCGCCTGAAAACAGCGAGAAGCCGAGCGCGCATAGGAACTCGGCCAGCATGAAGAGCGGGTACGCGCGCGTTGAGCCGAACAGGACGAATGCGGCTGAGGCGAA
>CAZKJA010000113.1:0-10110 GCA_964552925.1 uncultured Treponemataceae bacterium | reverse complement strand
CCTCGCCATGGCCGCGGTCGCCGGGCGAGCCGACCGGGCCGACTCGACGCCGGTCGGGGGAGTCGCCGTGGCTGCGATGCTCGCGGGGGTCGACATGCTGATGGTCTCGGGCGGCAAGGACATACGCGCGGCATGGGTCGCGCTGCGGGAAGCGCTCTCCGACGGGAGCCTTCCCCGGGCGCGGCTCGAGGACGCGGCATTCCGCGTCGTGTACCAGAAACTGCGATTCGGCCTTCTCGACGAGACCGAAGCCGAAAGGGAATCCCGCCTCGGAACCCTTCCATCACTTGTCGCGGGCAATTCCCGGGCCCTCGCCGACGTGTTGGAAACAGAACGCTAAGCGCGCCTCCCTTTTCCGCCGATCCTATACAGGTGAGAGCGGCAAACGCGTTCCTGATGTCGATGATCCTCTTGTCCGCGGCGGTACGGGTCCAGGCGCAAGACCTTGGCATCACTTCGTCGGACCTGCGCATCGAACAGGAAAGCGACGGCGGGTACCACCTGTACGTCCGGGCCCGGCCAGGGATCGCGTGCGTCCTGCTCGTCGAAAGCACAAAGGATCCCGGCGGCGCAGCCGACAATTACGCCTACCGCGCGGAATTGTGGAACCCGGTGAACGGCGACGAGAAACGCTTGCTCAACGGACTTTTCATCGATCCCAAGAGCGGCGTCTTCTCGCTCGTCGATTCCAGCCCGGAGCCCGACGCGCAGTTCGGCAAGGCATTCCACGTGTTCATACCCTGGGTCGTCGCCTATGGATATCCTTGGTCGAGGAACGGGCGCGAGTTCATAAGCGACGGCACGTTCGTCAACATAAGGGCCTTCGCCAAACCCTACGCCGACTACACGGGGCCTTTCCTGGACAACCCGTACCGTATTTCGGTGACGCAGAAACCCTTCCCGCGGCCCGCGCCCAGGGAAATTCCGTCTATCGAACCGCCTCCCGCGATAGTCGAGGCGCCGCCGGCTCCAGAACCCGAACCCGATACCTCGATCTACATGCCGGAAACGCTCAAGTCGTTCGAATCGATAGCCAAGTCGGGCAAGGGGACGATCTCGTATTCGCTCGGCGAGGCGGATATCGTACCCGTATTCGCCCGCATACTCGACCAGGTGGAGGGGGATGAACTCGACCTCGTTATCTGCCTCGATACGACCGACTCGATGGCCGACGATATCGACGCGGTGAAGACGAGCCTGCCCGCCATGGTCCGCGACAAGACTTCGCGTTTTTCCGCGTTCAGGTTGGGCCTGGTGCTCTACAAGGACTACTTCGAGGATTATGTCGTAAAGCGCTTCGAATTCACCAAGGACGTCGCATCGTTCACGACCGCTGTCAGCCGTGTGCGCGTGGCCGGCGGCCGGGATATCCCCGAGGCCGTCTACGAAGCCTTGTACGAGGCGCTCACCGGCTACGCCTGGTCGGCAAAAAACAGGATGATAGTGCTTATCGGCGACGCGCCGGCGCATCCCCTGCCGAGGGGCAGGATAGACAAGGCAATGGTCGACCGCGAGGCGGGGGCGCTGGGAGTCTCCATCCAGGTGATAATCCTGCCGCATTGACGGCGTATCGGAAAAGTTTCGATTTACATGCCGCGAATGTTCATATAGAATCCTGCCGATCCGGAAAGGGAAGCACAGCGATGAGAAGAAGGCATGGCGAATCCGACGGCCGCGAAATCCTTGAACGAGCGGCCAACGGCAGGATCCTTGCCTTGGTTGTGTCGGTGCTGGGATTTGGCTTCTTTTTTGTCTCTTCGGCCGGTTCGGCCGTGCTCTCCGGCGCGGCGGATCCCCAGTCTGCCATCGGATCCGCCGATCTTGCGGACGCCGAGCGGAACGATGGAGTCGATGTCCTCGCCGCGTTGCAGCCCCCGCCCGATGAAGGCCTTTTCTATACCGCCTACCGTGTGGTCAAAGGCGACACGATCTCCGAGATCGCCGACAGGTACGGCATTACTACCGATTCGATAGTCACCTTCAACGCCATCACCAACGCGCGGGCGCTCTCAATCGGCAAATACCTCAGGATACCGACGCTCAACGGCATCCTGTACGAGGCCAGGAAAGGCGATACCGCGGCCTCCCTGGCCGTCGCTTACAAGATATCCGAGGATCGCATAAAGGAAGTCAACCGCATAGGCGAGCAGGGCCTGGAAGCGGGGCGCAAGTTGTTCCTGCCGGATGCCCGCTTGTCGAGCTGGGCGCTCCGCGAGATATCCGGCGACCTGTTCTCCTGGCCGGTGCGCGGCTGGATTACTAGCTGGTACGGCTGGCGGGACGACCCGTTCACGGGTACCAGGAACTTCCATTCCGGGCTCGATATCGGCGCTTCCAAGGGCGTATCGATCCGCGCCGCCATGGAGGGGGTCGTCTCCGCTACCGGCTATTCGTCCACTTCGGGCAACTATATTGTATTGCGGCACCATTCCGGCTACAGCACGCTCTACGCGCATCTCGACCGCATCGACGTGAGACCGGGCCGGAGCGTTTCGCAGTCGACAGTGATCGGCACCGTAGGCAACACCGGATACAGCACGGGTCCCCACCTTCACTTCACCGTCAGCAAGTACGGCCGCACGATGAACCCGATGACAGTACTGCATTGAGTCATTTTTGCCCGCTCGTTTGACAGCCTACAACTTTTGGACTACCATGCGTGCACGATGAGAACGCTCCAAGGCATTCCGGCATCGCCCGGAGTCGCCATAGGCCCGGTATTCGTGTTCCTCGACGACGAGGATCCGACGATCCCGCGCTACGCCGTCACCAAGCGCGAGCTTGACGGCGAGTGGGAGCGCTTTGTCGTCGCCGTGGACAAAGCCAAGGACGACATAGTGATCCTTCGCGACCGGGCCACCCGCGAGATGGGGGTGGAGCACGGTGCCATTTTCGATACGCACCTGATGATGCTCGACGATCCCGAAGTAATCGACGCGATAGGCGCTTCGCTCCGCCAATCGCTCCTGAATATAGAATGGGTCGTGCATCAATACGGGCAGACGATCGTCACGCGCCTGGAAGGGCTCGCGGATCCCGTTCTCCAGGAACGGACCGTCGATGTCCATGACATAATCCGCCGCATCCTCAACCACCTCATGTTCAAGGAGCGCTATTCGCTCGCGGACCTGGAATCGGATGTCATCCTCGTCGCAAGGAACCTCCTGCCTTCGGACATGATAGCGATGAATCGCGACAGGGTGAAAGCCATCGCGATGGACGCCGGCGGCAAGACCAGCCACACGGCGATCCTCGCCAGGGCCTTCGAGATACCCGCGGTCCTTGGGCTCGGCGGCGCGGCGCGCGGCATAAAAAACGGCGCGATCGTCGTGGTCGACGGCAATGCAGGCGACGTGAAGGTCGATCCGGATTCCCAGACACTCGAGCGTTACGCCCGGGTGCAGAAACGCATGGCGGAACTCGACCTCGACCTGGCCTCGATAGTAGCGTTGCCCGCCTGTACCCTGGACGGCAGGGAAGTGCTCATCAAGGCGAATATCGAGGTGCCCGAGGAAACCGATTCGGTATTGCGGCATGGAGCCGCCGGCGTCGGCCTCTTCCGCTCCGAGTTCCTCTTCCTGCAGCCGGGCCGGGCGCCGAGCGAGGAAGCCCAGTTCCTGGCGTACCGGCGCGTGCTCGAGGCGATGGACGGGCTCCCTGTGACGATCAGGACCCTAGACGTCGGCGGCGACAAGGTCGTTCCCGACCTCAACATCAATACGGAGAAGAATCCCCTGCTCGGCTGGCGGGCCATCCGGTACTGCCTGTCCGATTCCGAGTTGTTCCAGAGCCAGCTACGAGCCATCCTCCGCTCAAGCGTATACGGCGACGCGCGTATAATGTTCCCTATGATTTCCGGGCCCGGAGAGCTGGACATGGCGATCGCCGCCCTCGAGGAAGCCAAGGTCGCGTGCCGGGAGCGTGGCCATGATTTCCGCGCAGACATCCCGGTGGGTATCATGATAGAGGTGCCGAGCGCGGCGATGATAGCGGATATACTGGCGCGGAAGGTGAACTTCTTCTCGATCGGCACCAACGACCTCATCCAGTACACGATAGCCGTCGACCGCGGCAACGAGAAAGTCGCCTATCTGCACGAGCCGTTCCACCCCGCCATCCTCAGGCTCGTGAAAAAGGTAATCGACGACGGGCACGCGGCGGGCATACCCGTATCGATGTGCGGCGAGATGGCAAGCGATCCCTTCGCAGCAGTCGTGCTCCTCGGGCTGGGGCTTGACGAATTCTCGATGTCCGCAGTGTCCGTCCCGGCTGTCAAGCGTACGATTCGGTCGATTAGCTACGAGGAATCTGTCGAGATAGCCGGCGAGGCCCTCAAGCTGTCGTCACACCATGAGACGGAGAACTATCTCGCGGAACGCCTCGCCCAACGGGTTTCCCGCCAGTAAGCTCCCCGACGCTCCCGACGCTAGCGCAAGCGTGGCATTCCAGTGTACCCTTGCAGACCAATGAAAACAGAACCAGTCGTCGAACATACCCGGATCCGCTGGCGCGGCCTCCCGACGGTGGCAATAGTGGGTCGACCCAACGTTGGAAAGTCGACCTTGTTCAACCGTCTCCTCCGTTCCCGCCGGGCGATCGTCGATCCTACCCCCGGCGTGACCCGCGATCCCATCGAGGCCGAGTGGTTTCCTGACGGCGCCGACATGCCTGCGCTTCTCGTCGACACCGGCGGGCTCAAGATAGTCCGCGACGACATGGACGAGCGCGTTGCCAAGAAAAGCCTCTCGCGGATAGCGTCGGCCGACCTTGTGCTGTTCCTCCTCGACGCCGTCGACATCACCCCCGAGGACGAGGAGTTCGCGTCGATACTGCGCCGCTATGCCGACAAGACCATCCTTGTGATAAACAAGGCCGACAGTCCAGAGCGCGACGCGAGGGCGTGGAACCACGCCTCGTGGGGTTACAAGCACATGGTGTTCGTGTCGGCGGAACACGGCAGGAATATAGACGAGCTCGAGGAGATGATAGTCCCGAGGCTCGACTGGTCCAAGGCCGAGCCCGAGGCCGACGCCCACGAGGATATACGCGTCGCGATAATGGGAAAGCCCAACGTCGGAAAGTCAACGCTGCTCAACAAGCTGCTCGGCGAGGAGCGGTCGATCGTGAGCGACATGCCCGGGACAACGCGCGACGTCGTCGAAGGCCACTTCGTGTGGAAGGGCCGCGCCTTCACCCTGCTGGACACCGCCGGCATGAGGCGAAAGGCCAAGGTTACCGAGGCCGTCGAGTACTACTCGGTCAACCGCGCGGTGAAGACCCTCGACAACGCCGACGTCGTCATCCTTATGATTGACGCAGTCGAAGGGCTTTCCGACCAGGACAAGAAGATAGTCAAACTCGCCACCGACAAGGGGCGCGGCGTCATATTTGCGCTCAACAAATGGGACCAGATGCCCAAGATCAAGAATACCTTCGAGGCGTCGCGGGACAAGCTGCAGTACTTTTTCGCCCAGATGGCCTACGCTCCCGTCCTGCCCTTGTCGGCCAAGGAAGGCGAAGGCGTCGAGAAGCTCCTCAAGACCTGCGTCGACCTGTTCGACCAGCTCAACAGGAAGATAGAGACGAGCAGGCTGAACAAGGCCATGCACGATTGGGTTGAATCGTATCCGCCTCCCGTCGGGCCGCGCAATCGTTTCAAGCTCCGTTACGCCGTGCAGACCGGCGTCAACCCGGTCGGTTTCGCGATGTTCGTCACGAAACCGGAGTCAGTAGGCGAGTCGTACCGGTCGTACCTCAAGAACAAGATACGTTCGGAGTTGGGTTTCGCGAACGTCCCCCTCGAACTCGAGTTGCGGGCGTCGCGCAAGCAGTTCGAGGACCTGGGCAAAGGTTGATCCATGGGCGGTTCGTATGGCACCGGCGACGTCGAGCGACTCCTGGGACTGGGCGAACACGTACTACGATACTGGGAGCGCGAACTGCCGATCCTGTCCCCGCAGCGCTCTCCGTTCGGCCGCAGGGAATGGACGGAGGCCGACATAGCCTTGCTCCTGCGCGTCAGGCACCTGGTCAAGGATCACCACCTGGGGCTGTCCGCGACCCTCGACGCGCTTATCGCGGAGCGCTCGGGCTCGGGCGCGGATTCCGCCGCGCTGTGCGCCGAGGTCCGCGCGGCGCTTGTCCGCTCGTATTTTGAATCCAGGGCTCTTTCTGAACGCCTTTCCAGGATGCACACGGAGGATTTATATGCCATCCCAGACCGCCAAAAACTTGTGTGACTTCATCGACGCATCCCCGACAGCCTGGCATGCGGTGGACACTGCCGCCGCATCGCTGTCTGCCCATGGCGCGCAGCGGCTGGACGAACGCGAAACCTGGCGCCTGGCGCCTGGCAAATCGTACTATGTGATTCGCGACGGCGCCGCGATCGTCGCCTTCAGGGTGGGAGAAAAGCCGCCGTCGGAGACCGGCCTGGCTTTGGCAGGCGCGCACGCGGACTCTCCTGGCTTCCGCGCCAGGATCGACAAGTCGGTCGCGGCCCGGGGGATGGAACGCGTCGCGGTCGAAGCCTACGGCGGACCGATACATTCGACCTGGCTGGACAGGCCTCTTTCGCTGGCCGGTCGCGTCGTGGTAGCGGCGCCCGACGGAAGCCTCGAGTCCCGGCTCGTCAACTTCGCGCGGCCGATGGCGGTGATCCCGAACCTGGCGATCCATTTCAACCGCGAGATGAACAAGGGCGTCGAATACCCCGTGAACGCCGCGCTGCTGCCGGTGGTCGGCGCCGCCGGAACCGCCGCCGCCTGTTCCCCGGGCGCCGCCTGTACCCCAGGCGAAAACGCCTCCTGGATACTAAAGGCCGTCGCGCGGGAACTCGCGTTGGAGAGCCCGGCGATACAGGCGGCTGAACTGGCTTTCGTCGACGCGGCTCCATCCATCGCATTCGGAGCGGACGCCGAACTTATCTCGGCTCCCCGCATCGACAACCTCGAGGGTTGCCATGCGATGCTGACGGCTTTCCAGGCGGCGCCCGCGGCCGACCACGGCCAGCTTTTCGCGCTGTTCGACAACGAGGAGACGGGATCGCAGTCACCCCGCGGCGCCGACTCGTCGTTCCAGAGGGACATCGTCGAACGCCTCGTCGCGTTGACGGACGCGTCGGGCCCGGAGGCCGTCTACCGCTGCCTGGCCAGGTCGTTCTGCGTGTCGGTCGACGGAGCCCAGGGCTGGCACCCGTCCTACGCGGACAAATTCGACGAGGAGTACGCCCCGGTCCTCAACGGCGGCCCCGCGGTCAAGGCGAACGCGAACGTACGCTACGCGACCGATGGGTTGGGGGAGGCGAGCTTCAGGCGCTTCTGCGAGCTTGCGGGAGTCAAGTCCCAGCGCTTCAGGATGAGGGCCGACCTTCCAGCCGGTACTACAATCGGCCCCATCAGCGCGGCGCTTATGGGCGTCCGCACTGTCGACGTCGGCGTGCCCATGCTAGCTATGCACTCGGCCCGGGAAATCTGCGGTGCCTACGACCATGACTCGATGGTTTCAATGCTCAAGACTTTTTTCTCTGTAGGTCCAGTGGAGATCAACCAGAAGCGCTTTTGATAAAAAACGGGCACACGGGTCGATTCCCGTGTGCCCCCCGCCTCCTGGCGTATGCTCGTCAGGGTACTGGTCCGCCGCCGTTATTTTTCCATAGTCGGGTATTCGACTCCTTCTACATAGTCGCCTTCCCTGGTTTCACCCGCGAGCGGAGGGATTGTAAGTACCATTCCCGGCTCTATCAGGTCGGGGTTCTTGGGATCCGGCATTTTCGAAAGGTTGGCCCGGTACAGGAGCGGCCATTGCATCGGATCGTTGTACACGAACGGCATTCCCGCGATGCGCCACAGGCAGTCAGTCTTGTAGTCGAGGCTCTTGACCGTGTAGCTCGCCGGGAATACAACGACCACCGCTTCGGTTATACCCGCCAGATGATCCTCGACGTAGCCGGCCCGGGTTACCGCTTCGTCGTACTTGCCGTCCCCGTACGCGGCATACGCCGCCGCCAGGGACTCGGTCGCCGCGGCGAATGCCACGGGATAGCGCGTCGCGGCGTCGACGCCTTCCGCGAAATCATACCGTTCCTGGGCCTTCACCAGGGCCTTGTCCGCCTTCTGCATCCCCAGCATCTCCGCGACGTACTCATCGGAAAGCCTGGCGTTCTCCTGGGCGAGCAAGGCGAGTTCCCTCGCGGTGTCGTAGTCACCCTCGTCGTACGCCTTCGTAGCTTCCTCCGTCAGGCGGACGCTCTCCTGGTAATAGGAATTTTCGGTGAGGCTCTGGGCCTGTATGGCGGTCGCGATGAAGGCGAGCGCCATGA
This sequence comes from uncultured Treponemataceae bacterium, assembly GCA_964552925.1. GTDB lineage: Bacteria > Spirochaetota > Spirochaetia > Treponematales > UBA12059 > SZUA-370. The sequence goes on along the minus strand of CAZKJA010000113.1, from coordinate 1,790 downwards.
ATGTGCATGCCAGTTTCTTCATGGTAATCACTCCTCCCCGTCCGTGCCCGCGTTGAGCACTTCGTCGCCGCTCTCGGCTATGCCCGCGCTCTCCTCGTTCTTGGCGGTCGCGTCCCGGATTGCGGCGTCCGCCGCTTCCTTCTTGCTGAGGGTCTTCTGGTAGACCGCGTAGAACAGTTCTTCGGCCTGCGCGAAAAGCACAGTCGCGGCTTCGTGGTCGCCTGAATCGAAGACGCTCACGCCGACATCCCACACCGACTTGGCCTCGGCGTAGTCGTCCTTGACGGCGACCTGGGCCTTTATATCCTCGGAATCGGATTTGTATTGCTCCGCGTCCTCGCGTTTGCCGCCCGCGGTGAGTTCCCATCCTTTGGCCATTACGAGATTGTACCTGAGGACGGCCTCGGCCGCGCTGTCGTACGCCTTGCCGGGATCGACTGTTATTAAGCCTTCGACCGCATCAAGTTTCTGCCCGGCGAGCTCGTAGTTGCCGGCGTCCAGCTTTCCATAATCCACGGCGTCCACTTTGTCGCGGACCATCACGGCTGTCGAGCGTCTTTCGACGGCGTCGAATGCGCTGGTCGCGGCCGCGTACGCCGCTATGGCGGCTTTTGAGTCACCGGCAGCCAGCAAGGCGTCGGCCTTGGCGAGCTGCGAATCAGAGAGAGCGAGTGAATCGGGTGAATATATCGCTGAATCCGCCTTGACGGCCCTGCCGCGGGCCGCGCCGGCATCCTTCTGCCGCTGCAGCGCTACCATCTTGCCGCCCTTGGCGACCAGATCGGCGAACAGCGGTTCGGCGGCGGAGAGTTCAGCCTTTGCCTTCGGTCTGTCGTCAGCGTCCAAGGCGGTCTTGCCTGCCACGTATTTGGCCTCGGCGGCGGCGTATTCCTCAGCCATTGAATCCTTTAACCCGAGTTCGAAGGCATCCTTCCGCAGGGCGACGACGCGATTGTGCAACTCGTCAAGTTCGCCGCGGTTGATCTCTGGTGCTTTGGGAACCGGAGCCGGTTCTGGCTGTGCCGGGGTGACGATTTGCGGTTCCGGCTCGGGAGCCGCGGGTGGTTTGGTCGCGCACGATGCCAGTAAGGCAATCACGGCCAAGCCGAAGATCGATACTCGTCGTATCGTCATTCGTACCTCCATTTAATTTATTGCACTGCGGCATACCAGGTGGGATTTGGTTACGCCGCCGCTCGGGAAAGCCGGGCAACAATAGCGCGCCTGACTCATAGCTGGTTTTAACTTACCACTAGCTATGGAAATGAGCAAATAATATTCAGGATTTTTAAGAATAATTTACATGAAAGTGTATTTTATGTTCAATCCATGAACAATTTTGTATCGAAACGGAGCACGCTGCCATTCCCGGCGCATCGTCAAGCATCGCTTCATGGTTCGATGATCCTGACGCCCGGGTACGCATCCATGATGCGGGAAGGGTCCCGCGTGACGAGCGGCAACCCGGTTATCGCCGCGTGCGCGCCTATGATGAAGTCGGGGAGAGGCGCTGTCCTGGTTCCACCCCTCCTGCGATAGGCTAGATAGGCTTTTCCGGCCAGGAACATCGCCTCCTTGGGGATGATGGAACCCAGGAAACCCGCTCCTGCCAACGCTTCGTCGAGTGATTCTATGCTGCGGAAGCCGACCGACACTTCGGCATAGACAATATCGTCTATCAACAGGTCGCCCTTGGCCCCGTAAACGGCAAGGCAGGACAGCGAGCGCTCGCAGAATCTCTTGTCCGCGGTGAACAGGTCGAGCACGACGCTCGAATCGACAAGGACTGC
>CAZKJA010000112.1:9542-10146 GCA_964552925.1 uncultured Treponemataceae bacterium | reverse complement strand
GAGCTGGAGAAAAGCGGAACGAAGACCCAATTGTTCCTGCCTCCCTGGCCACTCACACTCGACTTGCTGGAAAATGGCGGAACGGGACCCGTTTCGTTTTGTAATCAGGAATGGAAAATTCGAAAGCGTTGAATGAATGAGAAAAACCACAAGCTTGACACGGTACCTTGTCGGGATAGTCGGGCTCTTCGCTGTACTGCTGCTTTCCGGCAGCATCGCAAGCCTCTGGACGCTCAACGCGACAATGCAAAAATCCTTCGCGGAATTGAACTCGCTAAGCGCGCTGTTGATTTCCAGCAGGCTGGAACTCTTTTTTTCCAATGTCCGTGAGTCGATCATCCATACCGAAAAACTTGTCCAGCATCCCGATTTGTATCCCCGCGCGCATCTTCCAGCGTATCTGAACAATACTATTCACGAATATTCCTTCTTCGACACAATAGAGATAGTGGGACCGGATGGCAGGATAGTCGCGGTATCGCCTGAAGATCCAGATCGTATAGGCATTTCCAGGGCGGGAGAGAAAGTCTACGAGGCGGTCAAAGCCTCCAGCGGCTTGCACTGGTCGGATTCCTACATCAGTCTTCAAGACAACCAGCCCGCG
>CAZKJA010000112.1:0-9532 GCA_964552925.1 uncultured Treponemataceae bacterium | reverse complement strand
ATTCTCGGCAACCTGAACTTGCGTTGGTTCGCAGAATTTGCCTCGTCCATCTACGCGGGATCGGAGCAGAATGTCGAGATACAGCTTACCGACAGGAACGGCGTGCTCATCTACCATCCCGACTTGAACCGCGTCCTCCGCCGGGAAAGACAGGTCGACTTCAACCGCATCAGGGATAGCGTGGATGCGGGACGCCGCGTACGCATGGTCGAGGACGAACGGCCATGGCTGGTCGCCGCCAGGAAACTCAGGGAACCGACCTGGTACATACTCGTGCTCTATCCCATGGACACGTTCAACGCCTCGCTCCGCGGATCCCTGCTCCGACTGCTTGGATTGTCGCTCATCTCAATTTTGGCGGGAATACTATTTTCGCGGCTGCGCTTGCGCAGGGTCACTCGGGCATTCGCGGCGATCTCGGTAGAAGCGCATCGGATATCCAAGGGAGATTACGGCCAACTCGAGAGCTTCGGGGAAGGTTTCTCCGAGTTCCAGCGTATCGGGGAGAGCCTTGACCGGATGGTCAGGGCAATCGGCATACGCGAATCGACGCTAAGGAACCGCGAGCAAGGTTTCAGTGAAATCCTCGAGACAATAGAACTCGCTGCGATCACCCTGGACAATGAGGGTGTAATCAAATATGTGAACCCATACCTCGCGCGTCTCATCGATCTCCCGAGCCAGGAAATCATCGGAAAACCCTTCAAGACGTATCTGCGCAAGGAACGCAGCGATTGTCCCTTCGAGCGGATGCTGAAAGGCGACGCCTTTTCTACAATCGAACGGTCTATCATCAGCGCAGCCAACGGGGAAGAACGGATAATCGACTGGAGCATAGTGCGGAACCTCGATGCATCCGGGGCCGTTTCGGGTGTGACGGGAATCGGCCACAATACGACTGAAATGGTGCACGCCAGGGAAAGCGTTGAAAAATCCCTGCACGAAAAGGACATACTTCTGCGCGAAGTACATCACCGGGTCAAAAACAACCTGCAGGTAGTCACCAGCCTGCTCTCGCTGCAGCAAGCCAATACAGAGAATCCTATGGTGCTCGGAGCCTTGATCGATGCCTCATCCAGGATACACTCGATTGCCTTGGTCCACGAACTGCTGTACGATGCGGATGACTTCGGGAACCTTGATTTCAGGAAGTACGCCGAATCGCTCACGGGCCATCTGCTTGCCAAGCAGCTCGATCCGCCGCTCAGGTACCGGTTCAACTTCGACGAGCTGAGGCTGAGCCTCACCGAAGCCGTACCATGCGGGCTCATCCTGAACGAGGCTATCACCAACAGCATCAAGCATGCCTTCCCGCATCCTGCCCCTCATCCATCAATAGAGATAAGCGGTGCCGTGCAGACCGACGGGCTGACCAGGATAGAGATACGCGACAACGGAAACGGCATGGGCGAGCTTGACGGTACGGAGCCGGGCAAGCACCTGGGCCTGACGATAATGCGCGGACTTGCGGAACAACTTCGGGGCTCAATACGGTTTTACGATGATGGAGGCACCGTGGTGGAGTTGGTATTCAAGTCCTCGATCGGTACACTGTAGCGATGCCATCGCACGACCCGCTGCAAGAAACGAATCCGCCGCGCGCTGATACGGGCGTATACCGGCAGCTATGCTGGCGTTGCCGCAGGCCAAAGGCGCTGTGCCTGTGCCCGGTCGAGGCTCCGATGCCCACGCGTACCCGCGTGGTGCTGCTGATGCACCCTATGGAATGGAAGCGGGAAAAATGCACCACGGGCCGGCTGACCTGCCTGAACCTCGCGAACAGCGAGATAATCCCCGGGCTCGCCTTCGACGACAATCCCCGGTTCCGCGAACTTGTCGATGCTCCGGACAACTACCCGGTGCTCCTCTACCCCGGAGCCGAGGCGTATGACCTGTCGGCGGGGGCATTCCCGGCAACGGAGCTGGGGGACAGGCAACTTGTCGTATTCCTCGTCGATTCTACATGGGCTTGCGCCAAATCGATACTGCGCGCCAGCCCTGGCCTGCTCAAGCTACCCCGGGTCAAGTTCACGCCAGCAACGCCGAGCCGCTACGTGATCAAGCGCCAGCCCAGGCCCGACTACCTGTCGACTATCGAGGCGACGCATGAACTGCTATTAGCGCTCGAAAAATCCGGCCTCGACAGCTATCCTGACAAGGAGCGGCTCCTGAACGCGTTCTTCGCGATGAGGGATTACCAAATCGAACGTCTGGGCGCCGACCGCAATCCCCGATGGATAGGAAAGGAAAGCCCGATTCCGCTTTGAGATATCCGGGCTAGCCAGGATCGCGGTCAGCCGCTCGCTCCGGCCGCGCCTCCCGCGGCTATGCGCCGCTCATGGTCCAAGAGCCAACGCTTGCGTTCGAGTCCGCCCGCATAGCCTGTAAGGCTGCCGTCGCTGCCGATTACACGGTGGCAGGGGATGACTATAGCTACCCGGTTGTGTCCGTTAGCCGAGGCCACCGCCCTGACCGCCGTCGGCCTGCCTATCGCCGTCGCCTGCGCCTGGTAGGATACCGTCTTCCCGTAGGGTATCTCCTGGAGCGCGGACCAGGCCATCCTCTGGAAATCGGTTCCCGGCGTATCGAGCCGTACGCTGAACGCTGTTCTCGTCCCCTGGAAATACTCGCCGAGTTCACGCTCGAGCTGGCGCGAATGCTCGTTCCAGCCTACGAGCACCGCCGCCCCCAGCCTGCGCTGCAAATCGCCTATCTCGGTCTCGAGCATGCGCCTGTCGGTGAATTCGAGCAGGCAGACCCCGTTTTCGGTGGCACCGGCGAACATGGGCCCCAAAGGCGTCACTATGCGCTCGATCAACAGGGCCGCCTTCTCCTTGCCCTTGCCGGGTACCGTGCCCGTCAACTTCTTGAAGGCGTACGAAAAGCCGCTCAGGGATTCGTATCCGGAATCGAAGGCCGCGTCGGTGACGGATTTCATGTTTTTAAGCTCCTCCATTGCCGTGTTTATGCGGACCATCCTCTGGTACGCCTGGAAAGTCATCGAATAGCTCCGTTTGAACCACCGGCGGACCGTGTCGGGGCTGATCCCCGCGTTCCTTAGCTCGCTGTCGCCAAGCTTCCGTTGCGGATCGTCCCTCGCCATCGCGAGGGCGCGCCCGACCCCGGCAGGGGGCCGCCGGGCGGACTCGGTCGGGCGGCAGAGCTTGCACGGCCTGTACCCGTACCGGAGGGCATCCTTCAGGTCGGTGAAATACTCGGTGTTCTCCAGCTTCGGTTTTCTGGCTCCGCAAGTCGGCACGCAGAATATGCCAGTCGTCTTCACGCCGACGAAGAAGGTGCCCGTGTACGTCGGGTCGCGCCTTAGTAACGCCGCATGGAATCTTTCCCGGTCTACTCGATCCTCGACCAACATATGCCGCCTCCCTCCATCGTGCCCGATTACAAGAGTACGCCGGCCGTAGCCGGTCGGCAACCGAAAATACGGCATACAATTGATATTCCGCACAAGTCACAAACGAGTCCCGCATTGTCCGCCGGTAGCTTTCGTATGTATCTTGATAACGATGGAAAGATTCAGGAAGGGGTCGATAGTGACACGGTTGAAAAGTGGAATATCGCTCGGTCTGGCACTTTTTGCCTCCATCGCCAACACGGCGGCAGCCGGTCCGGATGGCGGCAAGGCCTCGGTGTACGATTTCATCGCCGAAGACATAGACGGCACGCCGCAGAGCCTTTCAGTCTACAAGGGAAAGGTCCTGCTTATAGTCAATGTGGCGAGCAAGTGCGGATTCACCTACCAATATGAGGGACTGGAAAAGCTGTACGAGACGTACAAGGATCGCGGTCTAGTGATACTCGGCTTCCCATCCAACGACTTCCTGGGCCAGGAACCGGGCAGCGAGGAAGAAATAAAGAATTTCTGCACGCTTACCTACGGGGTGAGCTTCCCGATGTTTTCCAAGCTCACGCTCAAGGGTGGCAAGGCCCACCCGCTGTACAAGTACCTGACTTCCAAGGAAACCAACGGGAAGTTCGCCGGGGCCATCACCTGGAACTTCAACAAGTTCCTCATAGGGAGGGACGGCAGCACAGTGGCCCGCTTCAGCAGCAAGGACGAGCCGACGGGAAGCTCGATGATAGCCGCGGTCGAGGCCGCTCTCGGCAAGTAAGCTTGGGACCAGGAGTTAATATGGATTCACGCGAGGCTGTCGCATCGATAAAGGGCCGGACCACGTACGACGGCGCGGGAGTGAAGCTCCAGCGCATCTTCGGACACGCGGACACCGCCCGCTTCGACCCGTTCCTGCTCCTCGACGCCTTCGGATCGGACGACCCGGCCGACTACCTTCCCGGTTTTCCGATGCACCCGCACCGCGGCATCGAAACGGTGACGTACCTGCTCGAAGGCTCGGTGCGCCACAGGGACTCGCTCGGTTCCGGCGGCGTGATCGGACCCGGCGACTTGCAGTGGATGAGCGCGGGCTCCGGCATCATCCACGAGGAGATGCCGCTCGAGTCGCCCCGCGGTGTGCACGGTCTGCAACTGTGGGTCAACCTGGCAAGGAGCGAAAAAATGATCCCGCCGGCTTACCGCGGCGCCGTCGCATCGGAAGTGCCAGCCGTGAAGACCGCTTCGGGCACGATACGCGTACTGGCCGGGTCCTGGGGAGGCGTCACGGGACCCATTACCGGCGTCGCGAGGAATCCCGTTTACCTCGACGTGGAACTCGATGCCGGAGCGTCCATAGAACTCGGGGCGGCGCGCGGCAGGACTGCCTTCCTGTACGTGATCGCGGGCAGCTTGTCGGTCGGAACCGGAATCCGAGGCGCGTCGCCGAATGGCGCGTCACCCGTAAGCGGCGGACCGTTCGGCGACGCCACCTGCGTGCTCCTCGGCGACGGCGACGCGGCACGCGTTTCTGCCGGCACGGAAGGCGCGCGCTTCGTCTTCGTGCACGCCCCGCCGTTGGGCGAGAGCATAGCCTGGGGCGGTCCGATCGTAATGAATACGCGCGAGGAGCTCGAAGAAGCCTTCCGGGAGCTCGACGAGGGGACGTTCATCAAGGCCGTCAGCTGACCAAGAGGCTCTCCACCTGGGCATCGTACAACTGCCGGTAGATGCCGCCCGAGGCCACGAGGTCGTCGTGCCGGCCCTGCTCTACGATGCCGTCCTCGGTGAGCACAAGGATACGCTCGGCGTGACGGATCGTAGCCAGGCGGTGGGCTATGATGAATGTGGTCCGGCCCCTTGACAGCCGCGCGAGGGACTCCCGTATCGCCAGTTCGCTTATAGTGTCGAGCGAGCTCGTAGCCTCGTCGAGGATCAGGATGGGCGGATCCTTGAGGAACATCCGCGCTATCGCGATTCGTTGCTTCTGGCCGCCGGAAAGCTTGACTCCGCGCTCCCCCACAGGCGTGTCGAAGCCCTGGGGCAAATCCTTTATGAATTCGAGCGCGTTGGCCGAGCGCGCGGCCGCCTCGATCTCGTCATCGCCAGAGCCGAGCCTGCCGTACGCTATGTTTTCGCGGACGCTGCCCGAAAACAGGAATACATCCTGCTGGACGAGGCCGACGGCCTTGCGCAGCGAGGATATGCTCGCCTTGCGGATATCGAGGCCGTCCACCGTGATGGAACCTTCCTCTATCTCGTAGAAGCGCGGTATGAGGGCGCAGAGCGTTGTCTTGCCGGCGCCCGACGGACCGACGATGGCGACAGTCTCGCCGGCGGGAACGCGTATGTCGACGTGCTCGAGCACGCGTTCAAGCCCGTCGCCGTAGCGGAAGCCGACTCCGGAGAACTCGACGTCACCGCGGACGCTCGCCAATTCCATCGCGTCCGGCGCGTCGACTATGTCCGGCTTGGTGTCGACAATCTCGAGGAAGCGGCGGAACCCGGCGGCTCCTTCCTGGAACATCTCCATCGACCTGACAAGTATCTCAATCGGCTGGAAGAAGCGCGACACGTACAGCGCGAAGGCGACGTACGAGCCCAGGCTGATGGCGCCGCGCAGGCTAGCGAAACCGCCGGCGGCGAGCACCACCACAAGGCCGAGGTTGGAAAGGAACGAGACTCCGGTGCTGAACACCCCAATATGCCAGACCGATTGGATCCGCGAGAGGCGGAATTGCTCGTTGCCTTCGTCGAAGCGCGCAAGCTCGAAATCCTCGTTGCCGAAGGCGCGGACGACGCGGACGCCCGAGACGCTCTCCTCAATCCGCTCGTTGATGACGGCGACGGCTTCCTTGTTCTGCCTGAACGCCTTGCGGAACTTGCCGCGGAACGTCGACGAGAACGCCGCCAACACCGGAACGATGGCGAAGACCGTGAGCGCCAGCCTCCAGTCGATAGCGAGCATTACTATAAGCGAACCGACAAGGCGCACGCCCGCCGAGATGAGATCCTCGGGCAGGTGGTGGGAAATTTCAGCCAGCTCGAAGAGGTCGCTGACGATGCGGGACATTATCTGTCCGGTCTTCGTATCGTCGAAGAAACGCGTGTCCAGGGTGTGCAGGTGCCGGTAGATATCGCCCCGGAGGTCGTGCTGGATGTTGATGCCCAGCACGTGGCCGAAATACCCCACGACGAACTCGAGGGCGGCCCGCGCGGCGAAGAGCATCACGAGCACAATGGCGAACCGCGTCAGGCCCGGCAGGTCTCCCCGGGGGACGAGCACGTCGACGACGTGCCTGGTCGCCGCCGGGAACACGAGGTCGGCAAGGCCGAGGCAGAGCGCGCTGGCCAGGTCGAGGAACAGGAGAGCACGGTACGGCCGATAGTACGCGAGGAATCGCTTCAACATGGTAGAGGGGATCGTAGCCTCGGCTCGATGCGCTTGTAAACACTCGGCCCGTTGACGGCCACGGGATTCCCGGCGCTACCATTTGACGAAGCTTTGTGAAGTGGGTATGTTGATTTAACGCATAACGCTTGTTTGTCCTCGATGGGGGCATTTTATCTCCTGCGTTCCAAGGAGTCCTGGATGAGTACTGGCATAGATCTGACATCAAAAAATTTCTCGGCCGAGGTAGAGCAGTCGACGGTACCCGTACTGGTGGACTTCTGGGCGGAGTGGTGCATGCCGTGCAAGATGATAACGCCGCACGTCGAGGACCTTGCCAAGACCTACGCCGGCAAGATCAAGGTGGGTTCGGTCAACGTTGACAACGAATCGGAACTCGCCGGACGCTTCAATATAATATCGATCCCTACCCTCATGGTATTCAAGGGCGGCAAAGTGATCCGCCAACAGGTGGGAGCCTTGCCCAAGCACGCGATAGAGAAGCTGTTCGCCGACCAGATCTGAAGACCGGACGGATTACTCCCGGTAGTAACTTGATTCTTTTTTGACGGCATGGTAGCGTCTGGCCATGGTTACCGTACGACAGGTACCAACTTCTCCACCTAGCGGCGATTCGTCCGCGCACTACTCCTTTTACTTTTATTTTAGCTACACGCAATAAGGCTCCTTCGCGGCGCGGCCGGGTGGGGTGAGCCTGTAGTCTACCGGCCGCCAGGCAAGGGCGGTCCCGGCGGACGTGTATCCTCGTCCGCCGGGCTTACGCCACAGTGTAGCCGTTCCGAGCGGGCCTAGGCCTTGCCAGGACGGACCAAGGCGCGAACGGCCGCATCGATGCGGTCGAGGGCCGAGTCAAGCGCGTCGTCCGACGCCGCGAAGGACATGCGGACGCAGTCGCCGTCGCCGAAGGCCGATCCGGGAACGAGCGCGACGCCGGCCGACTCCAGGAGGTACAGGCAGAAATCATCGGAGGAGCCTATCGTCTTTCCCGCTCCCGTGGCCCCGAAGAGGGCCGAGACGTCAGGGAACAGGTAAAAGGCTCCGTCGGGCGCGCCGAGCTTGATGCCGGGCATCGATGCGAATCTGGCCAGGGCTTTGTCCCGGCGAACCCGGAACGCGGCTACCATCGCGATCGCGGGCGCCTGGTCGCCATCGAGGGCGGCTATACCGGCGCGCTGGGCTATCGAGGAGGCGCAGGTGGTCGTCTGGCCCTGGATCGCGACGCAGGCGGCTACGAGATCCTTGGGTCCCGCCAGGTACCCGAGGCGCCAGCCGGTCATCGCGTGGGACTTTGAGAGTCCGCCGACGACTATTACGCGGTCCGCGATCGCCGGTATCGTAGCGGGGCTCGGGACGTCGGGAACGTAGCGTATGCGCTCGTATATCTCGTCGGACAGGATCCAGACATCGGGGAAACGCGCCAGGACGGACGCGAGGCCCTGGAGTTCGGAGCCGGAGTAGACGGCGCCCGAGGGGTTAGAAGGCGAGCACAGGATGAGGAGCCTGGTACGCGGTGTAATGACGGCGGCGAGCGCGGCGGCTTTGAGCTTGTACGCTTCGGCCGCCGCGCAGGGGACGAAGACAGGCGAGGCGCCGGCAAGCTTGACCATCTCGGCGTACGAAAGCCACGCCGGGGTAGGGATCAGGACCTCGTCCCCGGGGCCGACGAGGGCGAGGATCGCGTTGGAGAGAGCGCTTTTGGCGCCGCACGAGACCATGATGTCCTGGGGACGGTAGACGAGGCCGGAGTCGCGCTCGAGCTTGCGGGCTATCGCCTCGCGGAGCGGGAGTTCGCCGGCGACGGGCGTATAGCGGTCGGCGCCATCGGCGATGGCTTTCATGGCGGCTTCGCGGACGTGCTCGGGCGGGTGGAAGTCCGGCTCGCCTACGGTCAGATCGACGATGTCGCGTCCCGCGGCCTTGAGCTCGCGGGCGCGTTGGTTCATGGCTATTGTGCGCGACGGTTCGATACCGGCGGCTCTTGACGACAGGGCTTTCATTGTGGTGTCCTCCGGGGCGCCTGCCGCACAGCGGCGCGCCTTGGGTGTGTATACGCCGTAGCGTATGGATTGCGCAAGTATGTTTTGAATGACCTCTATGGAATGAAAGGTGAGACGATGAAGAACCTGAAACTGACGGGCTCCAAGACCGATGGGCTGCGGACCGTTGTGGAAGTGGCCGGGCTCCGGATAGGCGAGGATCTCGTTGTGATAGCGGGGCCGTGCGCCGTCGAATCCGAGGATCAGCTGATACGCACGGCGGTCGCGGTGAAGGAAGCCGGAGCCACATTGCTCCGCGGAGGCGCGTTCAAGCCGCGGACATCGCCGTACGCGTTCCAGGGACTCGGGCTCAAGGGGCTCAAGATCCTCGACAAGGCGCGGCGCGAGACGGGGCTTCCGATCGTCACCGAGGTGATAGACACGCGTGACGTAAGCTGGGTCGGCGAGTACGCCGACATACTTCAGATCGGCGCCCGGAACATGCAGAACTTCTCTCTGCTCCGCGAGGCGGGCAAGTCGGGCAGGCCAATACTCCTCAAGCGGGGAATGTACTCGACCCTGGAGGAATGGCTCAACTGCGCCGAGTATATCCTGGCGGAGGGGAACCCCAACGTGATCCTGTGCGAGCGCGGCATACGCAGCTTCGAGACCTTCACGAGGAATACGCTGGACCTGTCAATAGTGCCCTCGGTGAAGTCCCAAAGCCACCTGCCCATATTCGTCGATCCGTCGCACGGCACCGGCGTGCTCGGCCTGATCGAGCCGATGAGCCTG
>CAZKJA010000111.1:0-10178 GCA_964552925.1 uncultured Treponemataceae bacterium | reverse complement strand
ATAGGATCGCGTCGGCGCCTCAGCCCGGGTCGCCGGCGGCTCCGCCCGGAGCGGCCTCCGCCGGCTTGCAGTATTCATTGGGCGCGATGCCCGCCACTTTCCTGAACACCGAGTGGAAGTAGCCAGGCTCGGCGAAGCCGACTGCCCTGGCGACGTCCTTCAGCCTCATTTCCCCTGCCTCAAGCAGGATCTTGGCTTTGCGCACCCGGAGCTCGTTAAGGTAGCGGGAGTATGTATTGCCGGTACGTTCGCGGAACAGCTTGCCGAGGTAAGCCGCGGAAAGGCCGAAGCGCTCGGCAATCGTCTTGAGCGCGAGCGGATCGGCGTAGTGCAGCTCGGTGAAGCTTATAAGCCGCTCGACGAGCGACGATGACAGCTTGCCGCGTTCTATCAACTGGTCGAGCAGCTCGATGGCGACTTCGCTCACCCAGTCGAGGGCCTCCGCCGGATGCTCCCTCCTTGCCAGTCCCCGGTACAGCGTCTCGTAGCCCCCGAACAGCGCCACGCCGTCGATATCGTGCGTCCTGGCCAGGTTGAGCAATCCGGCGAGCATCTCTATGAGCAGGCCCCTGAAATAGTCTATGGACATCGCGTGGCTGTCGGTGATCCTCCGCCTCAGGTCGTCGAAATACCAACTGAGTTCCTCGAGCCGCCCCTCGGAGATGATGCGGCACACGTCATAGCCGGGGGGGGACTCGAGCCCCTGCCTTGAATCGAGAAAGGAATCGGCGTCGGCCGCCGTGACGATGCGGGCTGGCAGGTAGCGGATGGGCTCGACCGCGAGGCCGTTGAACCAGTCGGCCGCGGTACGGACCGCCAGCATGCCGTCCATCACCGGCGACTGGTAGGTGATCGCCTTCAGGCTGCCGTCCTTCACGAACTCGAGGCCGCGCCTGGTCGCCCCGTTGGCCACACAGATGATATCGTTCCTGTCCCGCTCGGCCAGGGCCCGCTTGATACCCTCCATCGGCGCCGCATCGTCGGCCGAGACTATGCCCTTGAGGCCGTCGCCGTACTTGTCGAGCCAGGTGAGCACCGCCAGGCGCGTGCGCTCCCTGTCGAGTTCAGTGTAACGCACCTCGAGGCAATTCATACCGGGAGCCGCCAGCCCGAGTTCGGTGCGCAGGCCCCAGACCCTTGCCAGGTACGGCGAGGTGCCGGGCTTATGGCTGACGACGCAGTAGCCTCCGCTGTTCCCCATGAGGGACGCGAAGTGCCTGGCGAGCAGGCGGTGCTGCCCCCAGTCGTCCGGCCCCGTCCACGATATGATTGAGGCGTACGCCTCGGCCTCGAGCGTCTGGTTGCTCGCTATGACGGGGATTCGCGCAGCTGCCAGCCGTTTGATGCAGTCGGTCGCCAGGAACGGCTCCACCGGAACGAATATCACAAGGTCGGGGCGCCGCTCGACGAGCTCCGAAACGATCTCGGCTTGCTGCCCGTGGTCCCAGGCGGAGTTCCAAATCCGCAGGCTCATTCCAAGACGCGCGGCCTCCGAGACAAGCCCCTGTTCGAACTCGGTCCAATACGGGTGGTTGAAAGGCAGCACCGCGGACACGCTGCGCCCCTTGGCACTGCCCGGAGGCGGTTCGGGGAGCAAACCCTTGGCCGCGTGCCAGCCGACATACTCGGCGTCGTACCAACGGCGCGGATCCGATTCGGGGTACCTCGACGGATCTTCCGGCCGCGGGGGGATGCTTATCCGCCCCGGATCCCAGGGCACCATGCCATCAAACGATCCAGTCATGATCCGATTATACCCTATTGAAATGCAACTGGATGCAAGCGCGACGAACTAATTTTTCCTTGACTTTTCCTGCTCGATGGTAAAATATTCACCTGAAATTTTTATCAGCATCGAGGACGAAGGACTGCGATGAAAAAAGCAACATTGCGCAGCATCGCGGACGCGGCTGGCGTATCGGTGACCACCGCATCGCTTGTGCTTTCCGGCAAGGGCCGTATATCGGAAACCGTACGGCAGACGGTCCTCGACACCGCCGCCTCGTTGGCGTACGACCGGAAATTGGCACTTGCGCCGCCCGGCAAACGTTTCTCAGTGGGCGTGCTCCTCAACCTGGACCCGCACTGGAGTTTCGTATGGGGCTTCATCCGTCCTATAATCGCCGGAATTGAACGCATATTCGTCGACAAAGGCTACGATGTAGTGCTCGTCCCCATATACGATCCCCAGCCCGACTCGACCCTCGAAGACAGGATAACCCACGGCGGGGACAAAAGACTTTTCTCGTTGCACTTCGTCGACGAGCAGCTCTTCAGCACCCTGGAAGCCAAGGGCATACCTATCATCGTCATAATGAACAGCAATTTCCAGGACCGGTTCCACTCGATCCTGGTCGACGATTTCCAGGGGGCCTACGAGGGGATAAGCCACCTCATCGCGCTCGGGCACAGGGATATACTGTACGCCGGCACCGAGCGAATCAACCTGCCGAAGCTGGCGACCGACAGGTACTACGGCTTCTGCAAGGCGCTGGAGGAAGCGGGGATAGCGGTGACTCCGCAAAGCTACCTGAATTGCGAGGCCTCGAATACGCAACATCTGGAAGCCAGCCTCAAGGAGATTTTTTCGAGGAAGCGCAGGCCGAGCGCCATCTACGCGATCGACGACGACATGGCGATCCGCATAATGGCGCTCCTCGGACACCTGGGCTTCCGCGTCCCGGAGGACGTGTCGATAATCGCTCCGGGAGACCTCCTCAATTATTCCGACCCCCACGTCGTGCCGATCACGACGCTCAGGATCGACACCTCCCTTATGGGCCGTCTCGCGAGCGACATGATGCTGCGAAGGCTTTCCGGCGAGCAGGACGGGGTGCACGTCATCAAGATAAAGCAGCAGCTCGTACAGAGAGGTTCGACGCGGCCGGTACCGGTGCCGAGGGAACGCGGGGTCCGCAGGCTGCAGGTCAACCCGAGGGAGCGATTCCTGGCGGCCTTCGACCATACCAAGGGATTGGGCCTGCCGCGTTGGCTGGGGGCGTCCAGGGAGTTCATCACCAAGGCGTGCGTCGAGCTGAACATGGACGAGGAGCAGTTCAGGCTGCGCATAGGAGACGACCTGCGCTGGATCGCGCCGGACCCTATAGGCCAGGGCGGGCTCGGGATCGACGCATTCGGCATCGAGCGGCGGGGAGCGGGCTACGGGCAGGCGATGAACCACCCGTTGCGCGAATCCCCCACGATAGAACAATTGCGGGACTACCCTTGGCCGGATCCCGAAAAGGAAGACACCCAGGGCATCCGTGAAAGGATAGCCTCCCTGGCCGACAATTTCGCCATCTCCGGCGGCAGCTGGTCCCCGTTCTGGCACGATGCTGTCGACCTGGTCGGGATGGAGACGCTGGCATGCCTTATGTACGACGACCCCGTATTCGTCGAGACGATGCTCAAGCGCATCGTTGACTACTACGTGAATCTGAACACGCGCATATTCGAGGAAGCAGGCGACTTGATCGACCTGGTGTTCATACGCAACGACTTCGGCACCCAGACGGGCCCGCTCATAAGCGTCGAGCATTTCGAGCGCTTCATTTCGCCGTGCATAAGGAGCCTTGTCGAGGCTGCCCACCGTTTTGGAATCAAGATCATGTTCCATTCCTCCGGCGGCATACGACCGCTCTTGCCCGCGTTGACGGCCACGGGCATCGACGCCCTCCATGCCTTGCAGCCCGATTGTCCGGGCATGCAGGGATGGGCAATAAAGAAGGAGTACGGCACGCGCCTGGTCCTCTCCGGCGGCATAGACGCCCGGGGCATACTGCTCCGCGGAAAGCCGGAAGAAGTGAGGACGAGCGTCCTCGACACGCTGCGGATACTGTCGCCTGACGGCGGCTACCTTGCGGCTCCGAGTGTCGACGCCATAACCGAGGACACTCCGGTGGCGAACATACTCGCGATGTACGATGCGATCACCGAATGGAAAGAATTGTAGTAGTATTGCCGACGTGGAGGAACGGACATGAACGCACTTCGCATGGGCGTACTCGGATGCTCGAGCCATTATTTCAAGCGGGTTGCCGTGCCCCTGCGGCATTCGACTATTGTAGAACCGTACGCAATAGCGTCGCGCGACGCCGCAAAAGCCGCGGCCAAGGCGGCCGCGTGGGGATTCCCGGTATCATACGGCTCGTACGAGGCGCTGCTCGCCGATCCGAAGGTCGATTTCATCTACAACCCCCTGCCAAACCACATGCATCTCGAGTGGATCAAGAAGGCCGCCGACGCCGGCAAGCCGACGCTATGCGAGAAGCCGCTAGGCCTCGACGCCGCCGAGGCCGCCGAGGCCGCCGAGGCCGCCGCGTACTGCGAGGCGGAAGGCGTCCCCCTCATGGAAGCCTTTATGTACCGTTTCCATCCCCAATGGCGCCGAGCGAAGGAAATCGTCGAGGCCGGTGAACTCGGCGCCGTGATGAGCACGCATGGCATATTCACGTACAACAACAAGGATCCGAAGAACATCCGAAACGTCGCCGCGTTCGGCGGCGGCGCCCTCCTGGATATAGGCTGCTACGCCGTCTCCTCGGCCCGTTTCCTCATGGGAGCCGAACCCGAACGCGTCATCTGCCACATGCTGCGCGACGAGGCCTTCAAGACGGACATCCTGGTCTCCGGGATACTCGATTTCGGCGGCGGCAGGCGCTCGACCTTCACTGTCGGCACCCAGCTGTTTTCGATGCAGCGGGTCGACGCCTACGGCACCGGCGGCTCGCTGTCTGTCGAGCTTCCCTTCAACGTGCACGGCGACGTACCCGGACGCGTCCACGTGGCGACCGACGTCAGCCGCCGCGTCGTCGAGACGGGTCCGGCCGACCAGTACCTGGTGCTGTTCGAAGCCTTCGCCCGGGCCATCGCGGAGAAGCGCGGGGTTCCCACCCCCATCACCGATGCCGTCGTCAACATGGCCGTGCTCGACGCTCTGACGGCTTCCGCCGAATCGGGCGCCTGGGAGAAGGTACGGCGATGGTAGACAGCCCGGACCATACCGTAGCGGCCGCGAAGAACGACAGGAAGCTGCTTGCCAGGCTGGACACGTCCGCCTACGCGTCGATGTTCCTGTACGCCTCGGCCGCCAACGCCCTGCCTATCTGCCTTGTCACGATGTCGCGCGAGCTCGGCTTCATAACGTCGTTCGAGCAATTCTTCATCTTGATTCTAAGCTGCTTCGCCGCGGCACGATTCGGGAAGATACGGGTGCTCTAGACCGCGCTCCTTATAGTCGCGCTCGGGCTGTTCGCCTTCTCCTTCACCAGCAGCTACCTGACGACCATCGCGCTCATACTGCTCATCGGCCTCGGCTACGCCTTCCTGGAAGCCCTGCTGACGCCCTTGGTAGAGGACCTTCACCCCAAGGATACCGGCTCGCGCATGAACCTGCTCCACTCCTTCTGGCCCATCGGCGTATTCGTCAGCGTCCTCCTGGTCGGGGAATTGCTATCCCGCGGGGTATCATGGCGCTCGGTCTTCGTCGGGCTATCCATCGTGGCCATCACTGTATTCTTCCTGTATCCTTCATCGAAGCGCATCGCCCTGCCGAGCTCGCGGACAGACTTCAGCCACATGGGAGAGATCCTGGCCAGGCCGAGATTCTGGTTCCTTGGATTGGCGCTGTTCTTCGCCGGCGGTGCCGAGGTGGCCTTCGCCTTCTGGTCGGCCAGCTACATCCAGATCAATTTCCATACCCTGCCCAGGGCAGACGCGCTCGGGGCGGCGATATTCGCGCTGGGAATGGTGACAGGCCGCATGGGCAGCGCCCGCCTGCTCCGCCGGATCGGGCTCAAGAAGCTGATCTACGGATCGGCCTTGCTGGCCCTCGCCGGCAGCCTCACCTTCTTCAGGATAGACAAGCTACCCGTATTGTACGGCTTCATGTTCTACATGGGGCTGACGATAGCCTGTTACTGGCCGAGCATACAGTCGTATGCCGCCCGGGTCCTGCCCGTAGACGCGACGGTGTTGATGATTTTCCTTTCGTGCTTCGGCATACCGGGCGCCAGTTTCTCGCCGCTTTTGATGGGAATCATAGGTGACCGCTTCGGCCTGCGGCTCTCCTTCATAGTCGCGCCGGTATTCCTGTTGCTGCTGGTGGCGTGCATGACGATTGAAGGCAAGCTGAAGGAAAACAAGTCTAGTTCATCGAAGCTTGTGGTTTTCGGCAAAGAGTACCATAACTGGTATAGTGCTTAAAAATTGGGATACCATAAATGGTAGCTTTATAATGCAGCCACAAGCTTCGATGAACTAACAAAAACAAGTAATTCCGCTTCTACCCGGCCGACTTCAAGGCAATCTCACCGGTTTTATTACTTCCCGCATAAAAACGGATAAAAAAACGCAAATCAATACAATACCGGACAAATTTTCCGTCCATACAATGGGCTTCCAGAACATTGGCACGGGAGGCCTGTCATGACAACAAAAGGCAACTATATCATCGTCGGAGAAAACATACATTGCACGCGTATCCGCCTGGCATCGGGTAAATTCGTCGCGACGATGAAGGACGGCAGGAGCGCGCTCGTGTTCAAGGAAGGCAAAGAGGCGCGGTACATGCCTATACCCGAAGTCTTCACCTCGGGCGAGGAATGGAAAAACGGCAAGATAAAGCACGTGCAGGCGGCGATACGCCAGGGCATGTACGGTTCGGGAGAGGACGCGGAAGCGGGCAAGGCGTACCTGAAGGCTATGGCCTTGGAGCAGGCGGCCGCGGGAGCGTGGTTCCTCGACGTGAACGTCGACGAGTTCAGCATGGACCTGAGCGAGAAGATCAAGGCGATAGAGTGGACGGCGGAAGTCCTCCAGTCGACAGCGGGACTGCCCTTGAGCATCGATTCCTCCGACCCGAACATACTGCGCGCCGGGCTCGCGGCCTGCGACAAATCACGGGGCAAGCCGATGGTCAACTCGGTGTCCCTCGAGCGCGCCGCGATGATACCGATAGCCGCGAAGGCCGGCGCCTGCGTCATAGCGGGGGCCACAGGCGAATCGAGCATGCCAGCGAGCGTAGAGGACCGCATAGCCAACATCAAGCTCCTGATGGCGAAGCTCGCCGACTCGGGATTCGCCCCCGGCGACATCTTCCTCGACCCCCTGGTAATGCCCGTTTCCGTCGACACGAAAAACCCCGGAATGGTCATGGAGGCTATCAGGGCGATGCGCGCCGCATACGGCAAGGACGTGCACTTCGCGCCGGGCCTGAGCAACGTCTCCTTCGGGCTCCCCAAGCGCGCAGTGATAAACCAGGTGTTCGCGTGGCTATGCCTCAAGGAAGGCTGCGACGGCGGCATCGTCGACCCGATGCAGATAAACGACCAGACCCTGTCGGCCCTGGACACCGAGTCGGGCGTCGCCAAGCTAGCGAAGGAACTACTGCTAGGCAACGACGAATACGGGATGAACTTCATCTCAGCCAGCCGCGACGGATCGGCGTGAGGAAAAAAGCACGATGAAAGCTCATATCGAAAAGAGGATATACCATGTCGAAGTCCTGCCGCCCAAGCAGGAGACCGAGAAGCTCGACGAAGACCTGGCGGCCTTCGCGACCAAGTTCGACAGGGTGATGGAGAGCGGCTATTGCGCCTGCCTCACCGACAACGCGATGGGCAACCTCGCCTTCCAGGGCACCGAGATGATAGAGGAACTCGGCCTGGAGACGAAGCCCGACTCGGTGATGATCCACCTGAACACGTTCCACACGAAGGACGACCTTGACAGGATCCTGGAATCCTGCAAGAAGCTCCACATACGGCAGTTACTCGTGATAAGCGGAGACGGTTCCGACCGCCTGCCCAAGCTCCAGCCGGCGGACATCGGGGCAGAGGGTGTCGAAGCGGTCAGCTCGGTCGAGTTGCTGCGGTACATCTCCCGCCGCTGGCCCAACGACTTCGAGCTCGGCGTCGCGTTCAACCCCTACGAGCCGGAGGAGCACGAGTTCGCCAAGTTCGAGCGCAAGCTGACGGCGGGCGCGACCTTCGTCGTCACCCAGCCGGTGATAGAGCGGCACCCGCTCGTCGATAAGCTCCACGCGATGTACCCCGGAGTTCCGATGATAGTCGAGGCATGGATGAGCAAGAAGCTCGACCTGCTCTCAGACGCCGTCGGCTACGACATTCCCCAGGGCACGCCCTACGACCCGATAGAAAACCTCAAGACCCTCCACCGGAACTACCCCGACTGCGGCGCCTACCTCTCGATCGTCGGCTTCAAGACCCAGTACGACCAGCTTAAGACCACCTGGGGCAGTGGCCGCCGGAGCCTCAAGATAATAGTCTGCATCAAGCAAGTGCCCGGCACCAACGACGCGAAGATAGACCCCGAAACGAAGCGTATAGTCCGCGAGGGAATCAAGGCTGTCATGAACCCCTTCGACACGTACGCGCTCGAGGAAGCCGTCAGGATACGCGACAAGGTAGGCGGCGAGGTGATAGCGCTATCGATGGGCCCGCCTCGCGCGGACATCACGCTCCGCGAGGCGCTCTCGGTGGGCGCAGACCGGGCTGTGCTGCTCAGCGACAGGGCCTTCGGCGGGTCCGACACCTGGGCGACGAGCTACGCGCTCTCGAAGGCAATCGAAAAGATCGGCGGAGTCGACCTCGTAATCTGCGGCAAGCAGGCCATAGACGGCGATACGGCGCAAGTCGGCCCGGGCATAGCGGCGCACCTGGGCTGGCTGCAGGCCACCTACGTGATGGCCGTCTCCGACATCGCCGATGGACAACTCACGGCCAGGCGCATGCACGAGGACGGCTGGGACCGCTGCGTCCTCGCCTTGCCCGCGGTGCTGACCGTCGTCAAGGACATAAACCAGCCGCGCATCCCGACGCTCAAGGGCAGGCTCGCCGCGCAGAAGCTGGCGATACCGGTATGGACCGCGGCCGAAATCGGCGCCGATCCCGGCAAGATAGGCCTCGACGGCTCGCCGACGCGGGTCGTCAAGACAAATCCACCCGCCGGCAGGTCAAAGGAAACGCTCAGGATCGAAGGCTCCCCCGAAGAATGCGCGCGCAAGCTTGTGCACGAACTGCGGCTCAAAAGCCTGGTATAAGGTGGCATGACATGATAGCGAACACCGCGAAAACGCGTGCGGAGTACAAGAATATATGGGTAGTGGCGGAAACTCTCGGGGGCCGCGTGCAGAAGGTGAGCTACGAGCTCCTCGGAGCCGCAAGGGCGCTCGCCGACGCGCGGAAATCGGAACTTTGGTGCGTCGCGCTCGGCGACGGCGTAGCCACTGACGCACAGGACATTATACGGCACGGCGCCGACGTCGCGCTTATCGTCGACGACAAGCGCTTCGCCGACTTCATAGACGAAGACCAAGCCGCGGTTTTGGTGCGGCTCCTGCGCGCATACAAGCCCGAGGCGATGATCTGCGGCGCGACGACAAGAGGCCGGGCGCTCATCCCGCGCGTCGCCGTCATAGCCAACTGCGGGCTCACCGCCGACTGTACGGGTCTGGCGATAGACCCTGAGACCGGCGACCTGTTGCAGACGCGCCCGGCTTTCGGCGGCAACATAATGGCGACGATACGCTGCTCAAACCACCGGCCGCAACTCGCTACGGTCCGCCCGCGCGTGATGAACGCCCTCGAACCGGACGCTACCCGCAAAGGCCGCGTTATCAGGGAAGCGGTTCTCGATGACGAGGCGACGAAGCTCAAGAAGGTGATCGAGATATTCCATGACACGGAGAACTCGATAAACCTCGCGGACGCCCGCTTCATAATATCCGGCGGACGGAGCATGAAGGGCCCGGCGGGATTCAAAATGCTCAAGAGCCTCGCGGACCGCGTCGGTGGGGCCGTTGGCGCGAGCCGGGCAGCTGTCGACTCAGGCTGGATACCGTACAGCCACCAGGTCGGCCAGACTGGCCAGACGGTCCAGGCGAGCGTCTACGTCGCCTGCGGCATCTCGGGGCAGATCCAGCCCCTGGTGGGCATGCAGTCATGCGACTACATCATAGCGATAGACAGGAACCCCGACACGCCGATGATGCAGCTCGCCGACGTCGCGATAGTCGGCGACCTCTTCGAGATAGTGCCCAAGCTGATAGAGGAGTTACCGAGGACCTGAAAAACTATTTTGTAGTTCCTCGAACCTTGTTGCTGCGTTTAAAAACTACCATTGGTTGTAGTGTGTTTATGAAAAACCCTACACGGGAT
>CAZKJA010000110.1:7626-10199 GCA_964552925.1 uncultured Treponemataceae bacterium | reverse complement strand
CTCGATGGAGGGCGAGAAGCTCGAGCGGGCCAAGCAGGCGGCCGAATACGCGGTAGAGCGCCTCGGTCCGCAGGACCTCGTGTCGGTAGTCGTGTACGACGACGAGGCGCGGGTGCTCGTCCCCGCCACGCCCGCGAGGAACGCCGACCGGATTATAAGGGAGATACGCTCGATCCGCTCGGGCGGCAGTACCGCGCTCTTCGCCGGCGTCTCGTTGGGAGCCGGCGAGGTGAGGCGCTTCAGCGACGAGCGTCAGGTGCGACGCGTCATCCTGCTGTCCGACGGTCTGGCGAACGTGGGGCCGGACAGCCCCTCGGAGCTCGGCAGGCTGGGAGCATCGCTGCGCAAGGAAGGCATCAGCGTCAGCACCATAGGCCTGGGGCTAGGCTACAACGAGGACCTGATGGCCCGACTCGCGTTCAACAGCGACGGCAACCACGCGTTCGTGCAGGAGCCCGGCGACCTTACAAGGATTTTCGACGCGGAGTTCAATGACGCGGCCTCGATAGTCGCCTCGGAGGTGGACATTACAATCACCTGCAGGCCGGGGGTTCGTCCGGTACGGATCATCAACCGCGACGGCGACATCGTGGGGCAGCAGATCCGGCTTCGTCTGAACCAGATACTTGCCTCGCAGGAAAAGTACGTGCTCGTTGAACTTGAACTGCCCGCCGGCCGATCGGGTTCAAGGCTTCCCGTCGCGGAGGCGCGCACGAGCTACCTTGATCTGGGCGCCATGCAGCGGCGCACGATGGAGAGCTCTGTCGCAGTCGCTTACAGCGACGATCAGGCCGTCCTGCTCGGCGGCGTCCGCAAGGACGTGAAGGAACAGGTAGTGTTGCAGTTGGCCACCGAGGAGAACGAGAGGGCCGTGAAGCTGGCCGACGAAGGCCGGACAGAGGAAGCCAGGAGCGTGCTCAAGGCCACCTCCGACACCCTGGGCCGCGCGGCCGCGGAACTCGACAGCCCCATGCTTCTGCAGTACGCCGGCCAGAACGCCGACGCCGCCGACAGCCTCGACGACGAGGACTGGAAGAAGCGGCGCAAGATAATGCTCGAGGAGCAGTCGCTCAACAAGACCCAGAGGAGTTACTGAAAGCCATGATGAAGTCGCGGTTGCGCCTGACGACGGCCGTCCTCCTCCTTCCCCTGCTTGTAGTGCTCGGCTCGGCCGTGCTCCTCTTGCGGGAAGACGGGGATCGGCTCCGGAGCAGGGCGGCCGCGACGCTCAATTCGCTGCTCCAGGACATGGCCCGGCGCTACGGGGAGGCCGAAGCCTCGTGGGTGGGCCGGCTGGAGGCCTTCGCCGCGCCTCTGATGGCGGACCGAGGGCCCGAGACCCTGAGGATCGCGCTTGAACGGGAGCCACTTGTCCGTACGATAGCCGTGCTCGACGCGAAAGGCGCGCTGGTCTTCCCCGATCCGGCGGCCCCCAGCCTTCGCGAGGGCGAGTTCCTGCAGCGCAGCGCCGGCCTCCTTGAGGAACCCTGGTTGCCGGCCTTGCCCGAGAACGGGCGGTACGCCGAAGAGGGTCGATGGCAGCGTTTCTACTGGCGGGAAGGGGTACAGCTCTTGTTCTGGAAACCCCTCCCCGACAGCCAGGGATTCCTCCTTCTCGAGGTCGAGCGGAGCGCGCTGATGGCGGACCTGGTATGGCGCCTGGGCGAGGCTCCCGTGCCCGGGGGCGGCGAGGCGATGCATTCGGTGCGGCTCTCCGACGAACTCGGCAGGAGCTTCCTGTCGTGGGGTTCGGCGAATGCCTCGGATGCGGGAGCCCGGGATGCTCCCGTGGTCACCGGGGTGGCCCTGTCCGGGGCCCTGCAAGGCTGGCAGTTCACCTGGTCCGCGCCGCTGTCGGCGGTGCCTGGCAGCGCCGACACCCGATTGTTCCTCGGTCTGGCATTGGGGCTGTCGGCTGCCGCCTCGGCGGCGCTCACTCTCGCGCTGCTCCGGCGGCTTGACCGCGACATACGCGAGGCGGGGCAGCGCGTGAGCTTCGTCAACCAGGTGTCGCACGAGCTGAAAACCCCGCTGACGAACATTCGGCTGTACGCCGAGCTGCTCGAGCAGCGTTTCGCCGACGCGGATCCCGCCTCGCACGAAACCAGATACCTTGGGATAATACTCCGCGAGAGCGCCCGCCTGAGCCGGCTTATCCACAACGTCCTCACCTTCGCCAGGCAGGGGAACGGCGCCGGGACCGCTAAAGACCACGGGAACCTTCCTTCGCTGCATCCCCGCCCGCGCAGCCCCGACGCGCTGGTGCTCTCGTGCCTCGAGGGCTTCAAGGTTTCCTTCGCCGAAAAAGGTATGGAAGTCGAGCTGGATTTACACTGCCCGAGCGAAATGGACCTGGACGGCGACGCGTTCGAGCAGATCCTCGGCAACCTGCTGTCGAACGCGGAGAAGTACGCGCGGCAGGGCGGCTGGGTGGGAATATCGACAAAGGAAGAGCAGGACGCTGTGCGCGTGGAGGTTCGCGACCGGGGAAAGGGCCTGCCGGCCCAAAGCGCTTCCCGCGCCTTCCAGCCCTTCGAGCGGCTGCACACCCGCCATACCGACGCCGCTGGCGG
>CAZKJA010000110.1:0-7616 GCA_964552925.1 uncultured Treponemataceae bacterium | reverse complement strand
GACCTGGCCCGCCAGCACGGTGGGGATGCCGGCTACCTGCCTGGTGCCGGCGGCGGCGCCTGTTTCCATTTCACGCTGCGTTCAATCCATGGGACGGAGGTGCCGGCATGAGGGCCCTGGTAGCCGAGGACGACCTGTACACGCTGGAAGCGCTCAAGACAATCCTCGAGGGCGAGCTCTGGAGCGTCACCGCATGCGCGGACGGGGCGGATGCCGCGGCAGCCTTCACGCCGGGCTCCTTCGACCTCGTGTGCCTCGACGTGATGATGGGCGGCCTCTCGGGCTATGATGTGTGCCGCGCCATCCGGCGTAGCGACCAGCGGGTGCCCGTGCTGTTCATCAGCGCCAAGAGCGAGGAGATAGACAAGGTCCTGGGCCTTGAACTCGGCGCCGACGACTTCATAGTCAAGCCCTTCGGCGTACGCGAAGTGTTGGCGAGGGTCCACGCGCTCGTCCGGCGGAACAGGCTCGGCGGTACGGACGGCGGGGATCGCGAAGTCGCGTCACAGGCAGCCGCCTCCGAGGCATCGGAAGAATCTCCCGCCGATCGGCCGTTTACCTTCGGCCCGTGGCGCGTGCTGCCTCTGGAACTCCGCGCCCAGCGCTCCGATCCCGGCATCACGGGAGGGGAGGCCAAGGTCGACCTGCTCCCCAGGGAGGTTTCCATGCTCCGGCTCCTCGTGTCGCGCCCGGGGCAGGTGATATCCCGCGCCCAGTTCTTCCGCGCCTGCTGGGATCTGGAGAATCCGCCCCTCAGCCGCACGCTGGACCAGCATATCGTACACCTGCGCAGGAAGCTGGAGACCCAGGGCGGCCGGCCCCGACTTATACGCACCGTGCAGGGGGTCGGTTACCGGCACGAGCCGGAAGCTTGAGCGCTCAGGGCATTGCCTTGCCCCGGGCCGCCGCGAAGAGGGCGTACCATTCCTCCCTGCCCAGCTCTACCTCGGTGGCACGCGCGCACGCCTTGATCCGCTGCGGCTTCGTGGTGCCGAGGACCGGCACTATACGCGCCGGGTGGCGCAACAGCCAAGCCACGACGATTGCCTCGGCGGGGAGTCCGCGCTCCTTCGCCATACGCGCTACCAGGGCCGCCGTATCACGTACAGTCGCGGCTTGGTCCGCGGCGGACTTCCCCGAAAGTACTCCCCTGGCCAGCGGGCTCCAAGCCTGGAGCGAGACTCCGTTCAGCCTGCTATACTCCTTGACGCCTTCCCAGCCGTCCGGATAGCCGGGAGCCGCCTGGTTGAACGAGACATCCACCTCCGCAAATCCGTGGTGGAGCAGGTTCATCTCGAGCTGGTTGGCGACGAGGGGGTCGGGCAGAAACGACTGCAGGTACTCCATCTGGTACCGGTTATGGTTCGAGACGCCGAAGTACCTGACTTTGCCCGCGCGCTTGAGGGTGTCGAAGGCGCGAGCTATCTCCTCGCCTTCCCACAGCACGTCCGGGCGGTGCAGGAGGAGGATATCCAGCCTGTCGGTGCGCAAGCGCGCCAGGCTCGCTTCGACCGATCGCAGGATGTGTTCGGCGCTGAAGTCGAATCGCTGGGGGCTTCCGGCGGGATCGTCCTTCCAGCGTATGCCGCACTTCGACTGGATGACGATTCGGTCGCGAAGCGCCGGCCGCTCGTGGAGGATCCTTCCGAACACTTCTTCGGTCCTGCCGAAGGCGTAGATGTTCGCGTGGTCGAAGAAGTCGATGCCGTTTTCGAGCGCGGCGTCGATGAAGGCCCGGGCTTCCGCCTCGTGTTCAGCTGTAAGGACGGTGTCCCGCCCCCAGCCCCCGCCGAGACCCATGCAGCCGGCGCACAGCCGGGATACTTCCAGGTCGGTGCCCCGCAACTTGATTCTTTCCATATGTATGCTTTCCTCACGACTATTCTTTGATAGTAACGCGGTATGATGCTCTGGGGAAGTACGAAATTGACAGCCGAAAATCATGCCGTGATCGTCCGGAATTGCGAATTCCCTTGACAGCGGCCGATCATGGTATAGAATATAGTTCGGTATCGATATTGTCGATTTCGAACTATATAGGAACAAGAGGTGGGATTATAATGCACGCTAGCCTCGTACAGCGTTACATCGAGGGGCAACGGTTCCTGTTCCTCGCAGAGCAATGCCTCAACCTGACAAAGAAATCACTGGAACCGATCCTTCGGGAGCACGGATTGAATCATTCGCAGTACCTCATCCTCATGATCCTCAACTATGCCGATACGAGCGGGGAACGGGTGATAAGCACGGAACTGTCCTACCTGTTGGGACGCGAGAAGCACAGCATCACGCCCCTCGTCCAGAGCCTTGTCGCCGATGGATTCATTGTGCGTGGAAGCGACACCTCGGACAGGCGGATCATCGCCTTGAGCCTCACTGAAAAGGGCAAATCCTTAATCCATGATGTGCAGCCGCTCACCATGAAGACGATAGCTGAAATACCGCTGGGTTCCCGCGAGGAGACGCAGGCTCTTTTCCGGGTGCTCGAAACGTTCCGCCGTACGTATGCGGAAAAATCCGGGCAGAATCCGGACCTGTACAGCGGGGCTTACAACCGGCTCCTCGTGGAGGGCGAGAATAAATACTTCGCCGTAAAGAAAAAGACGGCACTGACATAGCTGCGCTGAAATAGAGGAGGAGTGGAACATGCCTGAAATCAAATTGGGTAACGATGTGTTTTTCTACAAGCAGTCAGGGCAAGGCGAACCCTTGATCTTCATTTCTGGACTTGCTGGCGACCATAGCGCCTGGGATTCGCAGGTGCCCTCGCATGCCCGTCATTTCCGCTGCATCACATTCGACAACCGCGGAATCGGCGGCAGCGCGAAGGCCATGGCCGGACTCGGTCCGGAGGACTACACTCTGAAGCTGCTCGGGGACGATGTAGCACACCTCATGGACGCCCTGAAGATCGAGAAGGCTCACATCGCGGGAGCATCGATGGGCGGCGCTATCGCCCAGCGTTTTGCCATCGACCATCCTGGCAGGCTTCTAAGCCTGTCGCTCCACTCGACCTATGCGAGGATCAACGCGCACACCAAACTCAAGTTTGACGTGCAGTTGTATCTCCTTCAGAAACTGGAAGTCATGGACGTCCAGATGAGCATAGCTCCCATGATCTGGTCGGAGGAAACGCTAACAAAGCGCTTCCATATTATCGAAGCGTTCCGCGCCGCCCGCAAAAACGCCGGGCCTTTAGCAAGCAAGGAGACGTACAGGCTGCAGAGCCTGGCTCTCCTTGGCATGGATTTCTACCCGAGGCTGGGCGAGATCAGGGTGCCGGTCCTGGTGACCGCTGGCGCGGACGACGGGCTCGTTCCCGCGGCCGAATCAGCCTTGGTCCACAAGGCGATCCCCGGTTCGGAGTACCATGTGTTCAGGGGCTGCGGGCATGCGACGACGGTGGAGAACACCCGGGGCTTCAACACGGTGTCCTTGAAATTCCTCAAACGATGCGGAGGTACGGCGGTATGATTTTTTCCCTTGTCATAGACGGCCTGTCCGTCGGCTCGGTGTACGCTCTGGTGGCCGTAGGCTTGGTCATGCTTGCCCAGTCGACGGGAACGCTGAATTTCGCTCACGGCGATTTCATGATGTTCAGCACCTTCGTCGCCTATGCCCTGCTCGTCCAGATGAAACTTCCTTTCATCGTCTCCATTATCGGCGCGCTGGCGTTCAGCGCCGGCATGGGCATGGTCGTCGAACGCCTGATCATCCGGAAGCTCCTGGGCGGGCCGATGTCCGGGTCGATCATGGCGACGCTCGGCGTGGCGTACATCCTCCAGGGCTTGGCAAAGAACATCTGGTCTGACGATATCTTTCGTTTTCCCGAGTTCTTCCCGACTGGATTCCTCCAGATCGGCAGCGCGCGGATATCCCCGCAGAGCCTCGGCGTTATCGTGACTACCCTGGTGATCATCACCATCCTGTACTTCTTCCTGAACCGTACCAAAGCGGGGACAGCGCTCAGGGCCCTTACGCAGAACCGGCAGGCGGCGACGCTGATGGGCATCAAGGTGACCCGGATGTACTCGCTTTCCTGGGCCTTGGGCGGAGTGTTGGCATCGCTCGCCGGAATCCTGCTCGCTCCCTCCCTGTTCCTGAGCACGGCGATGGGAAGCCTGACATTTACCGGCATCATAGCGGCCATAGTCGGCGGGTTCGGGAACATCTACGGCGCCATCATCGGCGGTTATATCCTGGGCGTGTTCTCGTCGGTACTGCCTCTGTACATTCCGACCGAGCTCCAGGGAATCATCCCCTTCGTCATCCTGATGGTGGTGCTCTTCATCAAGCCGACGGGGATCATCGGCAAACGCATCGTGAAGAAGGTATGACCATGGAAAACGTAAAAAACAAGGCGACGCGCTACCTTCTGCCGCTCGCTCTGATCGCGCTCTACCTGGCCAGTCCGCTCTTCCTGCCCGAGTACTGGCGCTACCTGGTGCTGATCATGTCGATCCTGGTCATCGTCGTGCAGGGCCTTAACGTCATGATAGGCTTCGCTGGGCTGTTCTCGTTCGGCCAGCCGGGCTTCATGGTGTTCGGGGCGTATTTCGGGGCCATCCTGGCGACGAAGTTGCCCTGGCTGCCTTTCCCCGTGGTCATGATCGCGGTAGCCGCCGCATCGGCCTTCATCGGGTTGGTCATCGGATTCCCGTGCCTGCGCCTGCAGGGATTCTACCTGGCGATGGCCACGTTCGGTTTTTCGTCGGCGGTATTCCAGATCATCAACTTCCTGGAACCGCTGACCGGCGGAAACGACGGCATGTATGCGCCTTCTCCCATGATCGCGGGAATCAAGTTCGGTTCGACGCGCTCGGTCCTGTTCATCACCGTAGTCTGCGTTGTCCTTGTCCAGTTCATAGTGCGCGAGGTGAACCGTTCGCGTACGGGGAGGGCCTGGAAGGCGATCAGGGACGACGAAATCGCCGCGTCGTCGATGGGCATCAACCTTCGCAAGGAAAAACTCAAGGCCTTCGCCTTCGGGGCGGCTCTGGCGGGTGTATCAGGGCTGCTATACTCGTACGCTATTAAATATCTTGAAGTCAGTTACTTCAGCCTGATGGGCCTATCCTTCTTCCTCATCATGGTGATCGGCGGTACGGGGCGGATCTACGGTCCCATTTTTGGCAGCGTTTTCATCACCTTGCTGCCACAGCTGCTCGGAGGCAAATTCAGCCAGAACATGAATCTGGTCTACGGCTTCGTGCTGGTGTTCTTCATCCTGCTCGCCCCCGAGGGATTCTACGGGATATGGCAGCAACTGAAGAAACTCCTGCAGCCGGGACATGGTACGGTCAAAAGCGACGTCGTCGACGGGCCGGCGATACGGGGGAGATAAGGCATGAACGAGGATACGAAAAAGTCCGTCCTGGAGATACGGGGGCTGTCGATCAGCTTCGGCGGCATCCAGGCCGTGGTGGAACTGGACCTGGAAGTCCGTCAGCACGAGATTTTCTCCCTGATCGGGCCGAACGGAGCGGGAAAGACGACCGTCTTCAACATGATCAGCGGCTTCTACAAGCCGGATCACGGTTCGATCCAGTTCGTTGGGCATAACCTGGTCGACCACAAGCCGCACGAGATCGCCGCATTCGGCGTAGGCCGTACGTTCCAGAACCTGGAACTGTTCGCCAAGATGAGCGTGCTGGAAAACCTGCTGATCGCCGAGCACCTCTTCACCAGGACCAACTTCTGGGGCGAGATCGTCGGGACGCCGCACGTGAAGCGGGAAGAGAAGCGGGTCGAGGAGGAGGCGATGGCTATCCTCCGCTTCCTCGACCTGGCGGACGTGGCGCATTCGCCGATCGCGGAATTCCCCTACCCGGTGCAGAAACGCATCGAGCTGGCGCGGGCCTTGGCCCTGCGGCCGAACCTGTTGCTCCTGGACGAACCGGCGGGCGGATTGAACCGGGTGGAGACAGCCGAGTTGGCAGGAATCATCAAGCGGATCCGCGACGAGCGCGGCATGACCGTGCTCCTGGT
The DNA here is from genome assembly GCA_964552925.1 of uncultured Treponemataceae bacterium. GTDB lineage: Bacteria > Spirochaetota > Spirochaetia > Treponematales > UBA12059 > SZUA-370. Next base: position 1,628 of record CAZKJA010000110.1, on the reverse strand, counting down.
CGAGCACGACATGAGCATGGTGATGGATATTTCCGACCGGATCGTCGTCATCGATCACGGGAAAAAAATTGCGCAAGGCGTGCCAGCAGAAATCCAGAAAGACCCGAAGGTCATCGAGGCTTACCTGGGCAAGGGAGAGAGCAATGCTTGAAATGACTGAAGTTTCATGCTCATACGGCAAGGTGCGGGCCCTGCGGGATTTTTCGATGAAGGTCGAAGAAGGCAGTATCGTTTCCATCCTGGGCGCGAACGGAGCGGGAAAATCGACGTGCCTCAAAGCGATATCGCGCCTGGTGAGACTGCAATCCGGATCGATCAAGTTCCTGGGCAAGGACATCACCGCACTCGGGCCTTCGGACGTCGTGCATCTGGGATTGGTGCAGGTGCCGGAGGGACGGATGTTGTTCCCGCAACTGAGCGTCGAGGAAAACCTGAACATGGGGGCATATTGCCGTAAAGACCGCGAAGGAATCAAAAGCGACAAGGAAAAAATGTTCGGCTACTTTCCCATTTTAGCGCAGAGAAGGCGCCAGACTGCGGCGACCTTGTCTGGCGGCGAGCAGCAGATGCTGGCGATAGCCCGTGGCCTGATGGCCAGGCCCAGGATCCTGCTCCTCGACGAGCCGTCTTTGGGACTTGCGCCGGTTATCGTCGAGAACATCTTCTCGTTCATCCTGGCGCTCAAGAAGGAGGGAACGACCATCCTGCTGGTGGAACAGAACGCCTCGATGGCGCTCAGGATAGCGGATCGGGCGTACGTGCTGGAAACCGGTAATCTGGCTATGTCGGGCCCGGCTTCCGAGTTGGCGAAGAACGAGAGGGTTAGGGAACTGTATCTGGGAATCGCATCGTGATCGCAGGCAGGAACCGTTGGTTCCTGGGTTATATTTCTGTTGTGCGGAGGAATCCATGAGGAAGATCATTACGTTTCTGTGTTTGTCCTTGGTGCTCGTCGCGTCAATCAGCGCGCAGTCGGGCTCCAAGACTCCGGGCGTCTACGATGACAGGATCGTCATCGGGTACACCATGCCGATGTCGGGTCCGATCGGGTTCATGGGCAGCCAGACGGCCGTTACCACTGAGGCTATCTTCAAGAAGTACAACGACCAGGGCGGTATCTTTGGCCGGAAGCTCGAGCTGATCAAATACGACAGCGGCATGGACGCCGGCCAGGCGCTCGCGAATTACCGCAAGCTCATACTTGAAGACAAGGTGTTCGCCGTCCTGTTCGGATTCGGCTCGTTCATCCGCCCCGCGTACGCGTTCTTCGAGGAGCAGAAGGTTCCCTGGCTGTTCCCGTGGGCTCCGTCGGAAGACGTGATGTTCCCCGCGCGCAAGTACCTCTTCAGTCTGTTCCCGACGACCGCCTCGCAGATGAAGGTCGAAGCCAACTGGATAATCGAGCAGGGCAAGTGGAAGAGCCTCGCCTGCGTATACGGCGATTCTGCCAGCGGCAAGACCGGCCTTGAGATGCTCAAGGAAATCCTCAAGAATTCACCGGTGAAACTCGTCGCTGCCGAAGCGATCCCCACCGACGCGACGAGCGCCGCGGTCCAGATCGCCAAGATCAGCCAGACAAATCCTGATATCATTCTTATCATCGGCATGACCCATGCTCCGGCCGCCGT
>CAZKJA010000109.1:0-10254 GCA_964552925.1 uncultured Treponemataceae bacterium | reverse complement strand
AAGTGTATGAGAACCGGGATGCCGGCGGCGGAGGCGACTTCCCACAATGGATTGAACGAGGGATCCGCCAGGCTCTTGTCGATCTTCGGCCCGAGGAGCTTGTAGCCTTTCAGGCCCTGGTATTTGACAGCCTTCTCCAGGCGCCCGGCCGCGTCGGGCAGCAGAGGATCGTGATGCGCGTAACCGTGGAAGATTCCCTTGTTGCGGCCGACCATCTCAGAACAGAAATCGTTGCTGCCCGCCGTGACGAAGACGACGCCTTCGAGGTAGTCGCGTTTCTCCACTTCCTCCTTCCACAAGCGTTCGCCGTCCCCGCGGCCGACCGCCTTGGACGAGGGAAATCGCCACGCGGCTTCCCACCTTGCCTTCTCGGCGTCGAGCCACGGATGGACGCTCTTGCCTGTGCGTCCGCTGGAATAACCGACCTGCGACTTGCCCGAATCGGTCGATACCGGATTCCCGTCGTCTATTATCTTGTCCTCCGGAAAGTGGATATGGGAATCGATCACCCTCATTGAATCATCCTTTCAATCCGGTCATCGCTATGCCCCGGACGATCTGCCGCTGGAATATTATGAAAATGACGACGAGCGGAATCATCGCCACGGTCGCGCCTGTCATAATGAGGTGCCAGTCGCTTCCCGCCTCGCCGGAGAAATTCGCGAGGCCCACGGGCAGGGTAAACATCCGCGGCTTCGACGCGACTATGAGCGGCCACAGGAAGGCGTTCCAGTTGCCAATGAAATTGAAGATGGCGAGCGTGGCCAACGCGGGGGTCACCAGGGGCAATACTATCTTGACGAAAATCCTCAGCTCGCCCATGCCGTCGATGCGCGCGGCGTCGAGGAGATCGTTCGGGATGCTCGTCATGAATTGCCGCATCAGGAACACGCCGAACGCGCTAATCATGCCGGGAAACATTATGCCCCAGTAGGTGTTGCCCCATTTCATCGCGCGCGACAGCGCGTACCACGGGATGACGAGCATCTCGGTCGGAATCATCAGCGTGCTTATTATCAAGAGGAATATAATCTTCTTGCCGGGAAAGTCGAACTTGGAAATCGTATACCCGAGCAGGGAGTCGAAGAACAGCACAGAGGCGGTCGTGCAGACGGCGACGATCGCGCTGTTGAGGAACCATTGCGGGAATCTGGAATTCCCCGAGAACAGGATCTGGACGTAGTTGTCCAGGGTCGGGCGTTCGGGTATCAACCGCGGCTCGAATATCTGCGAGGCGTCCTTGAACGACGACATGAGCATCCAGAAGAACGGGAAGATCATCACTACCGAAAGGGCCGCGAGTATGAAATACGCGAGCGTCACGGAGATGCGTTTTTCGATTATCATGCGCCCTCCCCGTTGTTGGCTTTTTTGTCGAACAATTTCAGCTGGAGCAGCGTCACCGCCATGATGAGCGCGAACAGTATGAGGCTTGCCGCCGCCGCCCGTCCCATCTCGAATTTGGTGAAAGCCGTTTGGTAGATGTACAGGGCCGCCGACTTCGTCGAATCGAGCGGACCGCCCATCGCCTGCGAAGACATGTTGTACACGGGGGTGAATATACGCAGGAACTGGATGCCCTGCATGATCGTCAGGAACAGCGTAATCGGCATGAGCAGCGGCAGGATTATACGGAAAAGCACCTGGGCTTCCGAGGCTCCGTCTATCTTGGCCGCCTCGATGCAATCGATTGGAATTGTCTGGATGCCCGCGAGGAACACGGTGACGCAATACCCGATCTCGACCCAGACGTTGACGGCGAGTATCGAATGCAGGGCCTGGTTTGGGCTGTTGAGGAACTCCATCGCGGGGAGCCCAAGCGCGGAAAAGAGCGAGTTAAGGATTCCCAGCGGAGGGCTCTGGTACATCCAGCGCCACACCCAGCTGACCGCGACTATGGGAGTAATGTACGGGAGGATATAAATGAGCCTGAAAAGGCTCCTGCCGCGGAGCACCCGGTTGAGGAGCAACGCGATGGCGAGGCTCAGGACGATGACGAGCGGCGCTCCCAGAATCGCGTAGTGAAGCGTGTTGACCAAGGCTTTGACGAATACAGGATCGCCGAGCACCGCCTTGAAATTTTCGAAGCCAATGAACTGGTTCGTCTTGCGGAGCAGGCTCCAATCGGTAAGGCTCCTCCCCATCGCGTAGAGCATCGGGCCGAAGCGCACGCCGACAAAAAATACCAGGGGAATAGCCAGGAAGGTGTACGCGGTCACCGCCTTCTTCTTTGCCAGGGTCATTGCTGCCTCCCGCAACGCGAAACCCCTGCCCGCCGGCCGGCAGCCGACGGGCAGGGGCAATCGTTCCTACTTCCAGAAATCGTCGATTATCTTCTGTTCCTTGACGGCCGCCTGCTTGAGCGCGTCCTCTACCTTGGTACCCTTGAGGTTGACCTCGTCGACCATATCGACGAACACGGTGCGCTGGCCGGCCTCGTCGACGAAAATGGTCGAATGGGCGTACGCCAGGCCTTTCATGAACTGGTTGATATACGGATCGTCCTTGTGGGCTGCTGCGATTTTCGGGTTGGCGGGAAGCTCGCCGACCTTCGCAAGCCACTGTTCCATCGCCTCGGGGGAGGTGATGAACTTGAGGAATTTCACGGAAGCGTCGAGCTGCTTGCCCTTGACGCCGGAGACTATGGCGTGTGTCCAGAACGACACGAAGTTCGACTGGATGCCCTTGTGCGACGGAAGCTCGGTGACGCCCCATTCGAGGTCCGGAAGCGCCTTGTATGTGGCGACCCTGAATGATCCATCGATATTCATCGCGGCTTTCTGGGCCTTGAACGCGGTGACATCGTCGGTCATGAAGTTGGGATACCCGACCTTGTCCTTTACTATCCGGTCCATGTACCACTGGAGGGCGGCGACTCCCTGGGGCGAATTGTATGTCACCTTGCGCCCGGTGGAATCATACGGCGCGCCGCCGAACTGGCGGAACAGGACGTCGCGGATCCAGCTGTGGCCCTGGCCGTTCGGCTGCATCAAGAGGCCCGCCTGGATCAGGTTGCCCTGAGCGTCGTACTTGGAAAGCTTGCGGGCGAATTCGGCGAGCTCGTCGAGGGTCTTCGGCGGCTTCTCGGGGTCGAGGCCGGCTTCGCGGAACAGCTTCTTGTTCCACATGAGCGCCAGAGTGCGCACGGCGGTGGGAGCCGCGTACAGCTTGCCCCCGAAATTGACAGCGTCCATCACGAAGGGGAAATACGTGCCCTTCATGTAGCTATCCGAGAACAGGGTCTTGGGCAGGCTCTGGATGTAATCCGCCTTTACGTACATCGGCAACCATCCTGAATACAGGTTGATGACGTCCGGGCCTTCACCCACGGGGATCGACGTGGCGACTTTCTGGTTGTAGCTTTCGTACGGGAACGTGACCTGCTCGACCTTGATGCCGGGGTTCTTCGCCTCGAACTGCTTGATGAGGTCGTTCATCAGGTCGACCTTCGTCTGGTAGAAGTACTGCCAGTACGTGATGGTGACCGGCGCCGCCGACGCGACCTGAGCCGCGAGAATCAGCAGGACGGCCAATACGAGCCCGATTCTCCTGAACTTCTTCATGTGTCTCCTCCTTCTCGGACGGCCGTCGCGTGGCCTTCTGGCCATCGCCGGTTCCGTCTGCGAGCGTATCATCCATGCGGTAGAGCGGACCGGGACTCCCGGCTCCTCACCCGCAAAAAAACACTAGCCCCTTGGTTCAACTCATCCAGCGTACACGGTTTCAAGCCACGCATCCGACGCTATCCCGGCCGCTCCCACCACGCCAGGTTCGGACGCAAGCGAGAATTCGCAGGAAATCTCCATGGGACAGAGCCGTTCAAGTTCCTCCCGGAGGCAAGCGAGCAGGTCCGTACCGAATTTCTCCTTGCCCGCCCGTCCCAGCACGACATTGCGTACATCGAGCGCGATGCACAGGTTGGAAAGCCCGAGCGCGAGCGGTCGGCAGACGCGTCGGATCGTCCCCGCGGCCGGCGAGCCATTCCGTTCCGCTTCGGCCCAGAAAGAAGCCAGGTCCATCGATGACTCCAGCCAGCCCGGACCGGCGGATTCCCGGCGCGAACGGCTTGAACCGACGGGGGTCGGGTAGCCGGCGTTTTGATCGAACACCATGTAGCCGATTTCACCGGCGCTGCAACCAGGCCCTTCCCGGAGCCTGCCGTCGAGTACAAGCCCGGCGCCGACTCCCCTGCCCAATTCCACGAAGATCAGGTCGCCGCCGCCGCCGGCGCCCCTCGCCGACAACTCGCCGAGAGCTGCCGCGTTGGCGTCGTTCGTTACATGGACGGGAAACCCGAGCCTCTCGCCAAGCCGGGACGCCAGGCTGCCGTATTCGACCTTCTCCTCGACGCCGACGAGCGGAGCCTGGCTTATGTACCGCCCGGACGAATGGACCACGCCGGGGACGCCTATCCCGATTCCTTTGACCATGCCATGGGGAATACCAGAATCGGAAACAAGCGACTCGACCTCGTCAGCGAGCAGGCTGCCGAGCAGCAAGGCCAGGTCGGGAGGCACCGGAGAACGGCGCAGGGAAACGACCTTGCCGGACAGGTCGACAAGGCCCACGCTCAGGTGGACCCCGTCGTATTCCGCGCCTACCGCGTACGCGGCCCTCGCGCATGCACCGAGGAGCATCGGCTTACGGCCTAGCGCCGACTCGCCCTCCCCGACATCGCCGATGAGGTCGAGGCCAGCGAAATATTCGATGATTTTGATGACGGTAGGCACGCTCAAACCGAGACGTCTGGAAATCTCGGTCCTGGAAATCGACGTCTTCGACTTGACTAGCCGGTATACGAGCATACGGTTGAATTCCTTGAGATCCGCAGCGACCCGTGCCTTCATGTCCCTCGCCTTACTTTAATTAACTTAGTTAGTTAAATAAATAAACGAGGAAATCGCAGTTGTCAAGCTTTTCTTGCTACTTAGCGTTGTTTGGCGAGCATCATGTCGAGGATCATCGCGTCAGCCTGACGCATACCCTGGGAGCTCAGGCGGCCGAGATTGTCTATCACCTTCTCGACGTCGTCATCGACTATGCCTTCGTTGCCCCCGGCGCCTATCCCGCTTACGGCCAGCATGGCGGCCCTGACAGCAGCGCCCACCGCGGAAGAAGCCTTCAGGGCGCAACCGGGCTTGGCTCCGTCGCATACCATACCGGACAGATCCCCGGCCATGTTGGCTATTCCCCTGGAAATACCGGCGTAATCGCCGCCCATCATGTATATAATCCCGCACGCCGCCCCCGTCGCTGCGGCGATCGTGCCGCACATCGCGGACAGGCGGTCCCAGTGTTGCCGGATATGGATGCTGACAAGGTGGCTGATGACGAGAGCCCTGACGAGGCGGTCTTCCGAGGCTCCGAGCTCGCGCGCGAACACGACGAGTGGCATCGTCGCGGTTATACCCTGGTTGCCGCTGCCGGAATTGGTCATGGCAGGCAGGGTGCTGCCCGTCATCCTGGCGTCTATCGCGGCAGCCGTCTCGATCGCGGCCAGGCTGGCGGCATCACCGGAAAGAAAACCTTTCCCGACCGAGGCCATCAAGGTCCTACCGACTTTCAGGCCGTAGTCCACGGACAAGCCTTCCTGGGAAAGAGCGGTATTCATGGCCGCCGCATCCAGCAGGAACGCTATGTCGGCGAGCGGCGCTCCGAGCGCGAAATCCCAGATGGCTTTCACACTCAGGACGCCGGACGCCGGGACCATGGTATCATCTCCATCCGGGCCATTGTGGCCGGACGCGGACAATACGATTCCGTTGCGTTCGACAAGCGTGACGTTCGCATAATCACCGGCGATGACCGCCCTGGCGCTGTCCGCCCCGGCCGACGTGGCCACCTCGATAAACAGCACCTGATCGGTAGCGGCCAGGGAGACACGCACCTTGCCCGCCGCCGTAAAAGCGCGCGCCGCTTCCACGGTCCCGGCCCGTATCCCGGCGAGCACACGCAAGCCGGCGTCGGGATCGCCGCCGAAGGCGCCGAGCGCCGCGGCCAGGTCTATCCCCGACGCGCCGGTCCCCGGTATGCCGACAGCCATGGCGTTCTTGAGCATGTTCCTGCTCAGGAGGACTTCGATCCGTTCCGGTTCCCGGCCCAGGGCCTCGCGGGACTTCGCCGCGGCGAGCGCGATGGCCACCGGGTCGGTACAGCCGAGCGCCGGAACGACTTCCCTCCGCAACAGCCGTGCATATGATTCCCAGGATTCAAGCATATCAGCGATCACACTCCCACCCGCTAAAAATCAAGGGAACCGTCACGCACGGCCTCAAGCACGACGGCTGTCTTTCAGCTCCCCAGGAATTCCACTGCAAACGCCGCGTACACGCTCGCGGCGGTCTTGAGTGCGCTCTCGTCGAAGTCGAACTTCGAATGATGATGCGGAAAAGGTTCCGTTTTCATGTCCCTACAGCCGACGAAGGCGAACATCGTTGGAGCTTTTTTCGAGTAGAACGAGAAGTCCTCGCCGCCGGTGGTCTGCTCGACCTTGACCATGCGCTCGGCGCCTATGTGCTTTTCCATCGCCGCCTGGGCGATCAAGGCGAGCGCCGCGTCGTTTATCGTCGGCAGCACCAGATCCTTGTAATCGAGCACCGCTTCCGCGCGGTAGGCCTTGGCGGTGCTCTCCATGATCCGCTCTATCCTCTCCTTGAACGAGTCGTTCACTTCCATGCTGAAGCAGCGGGTCGTGCCTTCGAGGTACGCTTCGCCGGGAAGCACGTTGAACCGAGTGCCGGAGTTGAATATGCCTATGGTCAACACCGCGGGGTCGAGGGGGCTTATCTCCCTGCTGACTACCGACTGAAAATTCATTACCATCGAGGAACCCACGACTATCGCGTCCACGCCCTGGTGCGGCATCGAGCCATGGCCGCCTTTGCCCTTGATCTTGATGTTGAAAATACCGGCGGAAGCCATCCTCGGGCCGGCCTCGACAGAGACCTTGCCTGCTTCGACGTAATTCCAGAGATGCAAGCCGAATACCGCGTCGACGCCGTCGAGCTCTCCGTCGTTCATGAGCGCATAGGCGCCATGCGCGGTTTCCTCTCCCGGCTGGAATAGAAGCTTGACAGTTCCCTTCCACTCCGACGACAAGTCCTTGAGTATCCTGCCGGCGGTGAGCAGGCCGGCGGTGTGGCCGTCGTGGCCGCAACCGTGCATCATGCCGGCTTTCTTTGATTTGTACGGTACGTCGTTTTCTTCCGTCAGTTCGAGGGCGTCGATATCCGCCCTGAGCGCGACGGTCTTGCCCTCGCCTTTGCCCTTGATTACGCCGACGACGCCCGTGCCGCCCGCGGGGTGGCAGGGAATGCCCATGGACTCGAGTTCCGCGATTATTCGCTTCTGGGTCTCGAATTCCTTCATGCTGGGCTCGGGGTTCATGTGGAACTCACGGCGCATCTTCACCGCGTAGTCGCTGTATTTGTCTGCCAATTCCGAGATCTTCATTACACGTCCTCCGCTAGCCTGACGACTGTCTCATAGATAAGCTCGATGCCCTTTTGAAGGTCATCATAATCTGTCCACTCTTCCGGGCAGTGGCTTCTTCCATCCTTGCTTGGAACGAATATCAGGCCGACATCGCAAACCTGACCCATTATCATAGCGTCATGCCCGGCTCCGCTGAGCATCATCTCGTACGAGAACCCGAGGCTTGCCGCATTCTTCTTGAACAATTCGTTTATATGCTTCGCCATCGGGACGGGATTGACGTTGAGCATGTCCTGAACCGTATAAGCGAGGTCGCGTTCCTTGGCCACCGCTTTCAGCGAATCCTCGATACGGCCCTTGATCCGTTGTACGCTCCCCGCATCCTTGGAGCGGATATCGACGGTGAAGGTGACTTCTCCCGGGATTATGTTCGTGGCGCCGGGCAGCACGTTCAACACGCCTACAGTCGAGACGGAGCCGTTGTTTTCCATCGCGGGATACGTGTGGATGTCCGCTATCACCTTGGCCGCGGCGCTGAGCGCGTCGTGGCGCATGTGCATGGGCGTTGTGCCGGCGTGGTCCGGGCGTCCCTTGATGGTGACCTTGACGTGCGATATGCCGACTATGAATTCGACGATGCCAACGTCGAGGCCTTTGGTCTCGAGGACCGGACCCTGTTCGATGTGCAACTCGAGGAAAGCCTTTACCGTCGCCGGGTCTCTCTTGGCCTTTTCGATGTCCTCGGGTTTAAAGCCGAAGCTCCTGAAGGCTTCGGCCATCGATATACCCTGGGCATCCTTGGCCTCTTCCAGCTTCTTGTAGTTGACAAGGCCGGCCATCGCGCGGCTTCCGAAAACACCGGACCCGAACCGGCCGCCTTCCTCCTCTATCATCGCGATGAACTCCACTGGATGCCTGGTCCTCACCTTGTTGTCGTCAAGGGTCCTCATTATTTCGAGGCCCATGATTACGCCGGCTGGTCCGTCGAAATTTCCGCCGTTCTTCACCGAGTCGAAGTGCGAACCTATCATTATCACGGGCAGCGAGGGGTCGGAGCCTTCACGGCGGCCGAACAGCGAGCCTGCCGCGTCCTCGTACACCTTGAGTCCCAGGGACGCGAGGGCTTTCCTCAAATATTCACGGGCGCCCCGGTCCGCGTCCGTGAGGGAAAACCGCGTCAAGCCTTTCCCGGGGGTCGCGTTGAATTGGCCCAGGGCTTCGATGTCCTTTTGTATCCGTTCGAGGCGGGTCTTCATTGGCGTGCTCCTGTAAAAAGCCCCGGCGCGCAGAGCGACGGGGCGCCAGAGACCAAGGCGCCCGCAGTTCATTGAAGAAGCCTGCAGGCGCCTATTTGAGGAAATACAGTGCTATTTCAGGAAGTTGATGAAAATACCCGCCATCAGTACCGAGACTATGGTAACAGTCGTGAAGCCGCCTACCAACATCTTGGGCAGCATGTGCTGCATGAGAAAATCCTTTTCCTGCTCGTTGGCGGCAAGCGACTTCGACGCTTCATCGGTCAGGATATAATTTGGCGGGAAACCGTAAAGCGCAGTCAGCGCTACCGCAAACGACATCTCCTTGGTATAGCCAAGGAATTTGCCGAGCAGCATGGAGAGGATTCCCATTCCCACGACACCCATGGCAATGATGGACACCATTGGCACGATCATCTTGCCAAGCATTTGGGGCGTAGTCCTCGCCAATCCAGCGAAAACGAATGCCATCAGGACCGTTATGAGGAAACCGAACGAACCGGATTGGTTCAGGGGCCTCTCCTCGACAAAGCCAATTTCACGCGAGATGACGCCAAATATCAGGCACATGACGAAGGGGGAAATATCCACGTATGGCTTGAGGAAGCCGGCAAACGCTACTGCGGCCCATGCGGTCAAGCCAAGTTTGGCGAGCAGGATATATGTGGTCTGGTAGGCCTTCGGAGTAGCCGGAATCAGTTTTTTCCCTGCCTTGGCCACCTCCGCGTCGCTCTTCGTCACAGCCTTGATCGAACCGTCCCTGTACCCGGCAAGGAGTCGCTTGCCTTCCTTCTTGAGCATGATCGCAGTAAGGGGATATCCGGCGAAGCCCTGCATCACATAGATGACTATCGCCAACACGGACAGTTCGTTCAGGCCGAGCTTTGCCGCTCCTTCGCTCATCACTATCGCCGCAACGATACCTCCAGCCAACGGCGGGGTCGAAACAACGGCGGTCTTGAAACCGAACAGCGCTGTTCCGAGCGTCATAATCATTGCCGTCATTCCGACGAGTCCGATCAGCGCTATGACTATCGTCCTCCACTCTCGTGCCAACTCCCGCACTGACAACATGGTGCCCATGTGGGTAATGAGAAGGTACATCGAAAGATAAACGATCTTGGTCTCAAAGCCCGCGAGGGCTACAATATCCTTCGGGAAGAAGGTCCAGAACCCGATCAGGAACAATACGGCCGTGACGAATACCGAGGGCAGGAACGCCTTGGTCTTCGTGGAAGCGATGTCTCCAATGGAGAGCATGATCAGGACGATCGAGAATGCCATCAATAGACTCATCAGTATTCCCCTTTGTGGCAGGTGACAGATAGACCTGCGAATCTTCTGCCACGCATTACGTACCGGCAACGCCGACTGCAGACAGAGTTGACTATTTATATTTTTTTGTCAAGAAGAAAAATTAGCATCGCCCGTCCGCTACAACGAGCTTATACATTGCTGCTATAAATAGATACGGAACTTTGTCCTTATTGATTGAGCCTGGCAATGGGAAAGTACGGACCACGCGCCTCCACAAGGCGCGTGGCCGGAAAGGGGTTATTTTTTC
>CAZKJA010000108.1:0-10287 GCA_964552925.1 uncultured Treponemataceae bacterium | reverse complement strand
TACCAGGAGCCGCAATGTCCTGCGACCATAGCGCTTGCGGGAGAACACCTTTTCGCCGAGCAAGACCCCGAGGGAGTTCCAGTCCTCGGATTCGAGCAACGAAAACAGCTTCCAGTTCATCACGAAATACACGTTGAAGCCCGCCAGCACCACGATGAAGAAAACTACCATGGGCCAGTTCTGCAACCAGAATTGCATCGAGTATTTTGCGCCAAGGAGCATGAATGGCATGATGAATATGAAGGTGAACGAAAAAACGAGTATCGCGTTGAAAAGAATGAATATTGTCTTAAACTTCACCTGGACAATCTCCAATAATAGATACGAGGGTCTTGTGCTCCGGTGTGTCTTTCCATAGGTAGCACTAAGATCGATAGTAGCATAGAATATAGCCTGAGAGGGGTCAATGGGCATGAAATCCATCCCGTTCAAAGACTTGGTGCCGGACACGTATTACAGCGAGCCGGTGTACCTCGACGCGAACTATATACTGCTCACTCCGGAAACTCCCCTCACAAGCGCCCTCATCAACCGCCTGGCCGAATGGGAATTCCGGGAGGTATTGACCGATGGCGAAACGCTCAATGCCGAAGACGCCGAAACGTCCGCCGCCGCCGAAAACGATGAAGCGGAGGGCGAAGAAAAACCGATAACATCCCAGACCGCCGGTGACAAGGAAAACCTTGAGAAGGTCTCGGTTTTCTATGAACAGTTCCTGAAATACGTGGAGACCGTCTATACACGGTATGTCACCAAGAACGAGATAAGCCTCAAGGAGCTTTCCGACAAGGTGAAGACCCTCTGCGACGTGATCCTGGAGAACAAGCGGTACGTGCTCAGGATACTCGGCAATCCGACAAGCTCTTCCAACTACCTGGTGAACCACTCGGTTCGCTCCACCATCCTCGCCGTTGTCCTGGGAGGCCATCTCAAACTTCCGCCGCACAGGCTCATCGAGCTCGGCGTCGCCTCGGTGCTGCACGAGATCGGCATGGTACGCCTGCCGCCGCAATTGTACATGGCGGACCGCAAACTGTCCGATCAGGAACACAAGTCGATCACCGCCCACCCGATCCTCGGCTACAACATCCTCAAGGACAAGCAGTTTCCGCTCTCGATCTGCCTGGCCGCGCTGGAACACCACGAACGGATGAACGGCTCCGGGTACCCGAGGGCGCTCTCTGGCGACAAGATATCGCTGTACGCCAGGATCATCGCCGTCTCGTGCTCCTACGACGCCGTCACCGCCTCACGCCCTTACAAGGAAGCGCGGGAAGGCTACGTCGGCATGGTCGACATCCTCAAGAACGACGGCAAGCAATACGATGACATCGTCATAAAGTCGCTTGTCTACTCGTTGTCGGTCTACCCCGTCGGTTCATACGTCCTCTTGACGAATTCGCGCATAGGCCAGGTCATAGACGTCAACCCGGACAATCCCCGCTACCCTGTCGTCCTCATACTAGGCTCGCGGACCCCCGACGGCAAGGAGACGATAGTGCAGACCACCGAGACTGGGATACGGATACTGAAGCCCGTCCGCCGGGAAGACGCCGAACGCATAGGCGAAGCCAGGGCCGATAGCAACCAGAAGGAAGCCGTCGAATAAGCGGCCCGCATATCAAGACTACCGCCAAGGAGCCGTCATGGATGTTTCACCCCTTCACCAAGCGCGTTATGGATACAAGCCCAAACTGCCGGCCGTCCTTAAAAGCGGCCCGGAATCCATAGCGGTCGAACTAGGTAATGCCACGGAATCGATCGCCGACCAAGGCGCGCTCAAGTCGCTGTTCCCTGCGTGCTACGGCAAGCCCGTAGCCAGGTTCGTCCCAGGCAAGCGCGGTTCATCCCGCGGCGCGTTGACCGTAGGCGCGATCCTCTCGGGCGGGCAGGCGCCCGGCGGCCACAACGTGATCGCGGGATTGTTCGACGGCCTCAAGGCGGGCAATCCTGGCTCGGTGCTGCTCGGCTTCAAGGGCGGCCCCGGCGGCCTCGTCGACGATAAGGCTGTGGAACTCGACGCCGCGACGATCGACCGGTACCGCAACACCGGCGGCTTCGACATCATCGGTTCCGGCAGAACCAAGATAGAGACCCCCGAGCAGTTCGCCAAAAGCGCCGCGACGGCGCGCTCGCGGAAGCTGGACGCCATAGTCGTCATCGGCGGGGACGATTCCAACACCAACGCGGCGCTGCTCGCCGAGTACTTCCTCAAGGAAGGCGTGAGCTGTTCAGTCATAGGCGTCCCCAAGACAATCGACGGCGACCTGAAAAACGACTATATAGAAGCTTCCTTCGGCTTCGACACAGCGACGAAAACCTACGCTGAACTCATAGGCAACATCGAGCGGGACGCGGCGAGCGCCCGCAAATACTGGCACTTCATAAAGCTCATGGGCCGCTCCGCCAGCCATATAGCGCTGGAGTGCGCCCTCCAGTGCCGTCCCAACGTCGCGCTGATTTCCGAGGAGGTCGAAGAGAAGGGCCAGACCCTCGCGAATGTCACCGAGACGATATGCTCCTCGATACTGGCGAGGGCGGAAGGCGGCATGAACTTCGGCGTCGTCCTCATACCCGAGGGCCTGATCGAGTTCATTCCCGACTTCAAGGCGCTGATATCCGGTCTAAACGACATGATGGCCGCCAAGGGCGACGCTTTCAAGGCGCTGAAGGACGACGATGCCCGCGTCGCCTTTGTCCAGAAAGCGCTCGCGGGAGCCTCCGCCGCCCTGTACGGGAGCCTGCCGGGCGACATAAAGCGCCAGTTGATAATGGACCGCGACCCTCACGGCAACGTCCAGGTATCGCGCATCGACACCGAGAAACTCCTCATCGCGATGGTGGAGAAGCGCCTGGCCGCGCTCAGGACCGAGGGCTCGTACAAGGGTAGCTTCAGCTCGCAGGCGCACTTCTTCGGGTACGAGGGCCGTTGCGCCTTCCCGACGAACTTCGACGCCGATTACTGCTACGCGCTCGGCTATTCGGCTTTCGTGTTGGCGGCCAACGGCCTGACCGGCTACCTTTCGTCGATACGCAACCTGTCCGCTCCCACCGACGCATGGATAGCCGGGGGAGTCCCGCTTACAATGATGATGAACATGGAAAGACGGCACGGCTCGGACAAGCCTGTGATAAAAAAGGCCCTTGTGGAGCTGGACGGCGCGCCGTTCAAGGCTTTCGCCGCTGCCCGGGAAGGCTGGGCTACCGGGACGCGCTACAGGTTCCCGGGCGCCATCCAGTATTACGGCCCTGCAGAAGTCTGCGACCGCCCGACGGAGACCCTGCTGCTCGAGCGCCCGCCGAAAGGCTGATTCCCATCGGTACTTGCGGGGAACGGTCCCCGCAAGTACTATCAACCAACGATGTTTCGATTCTTCCGCCGACTTTTTAAGAAGCCTTCCCCGCCAAACGCCCCCGGTTCCTCACCCGAAGAACTGTGGAAAGCAGATTTTTCCTCATTGGCCGCGTCGTGTTTCCATGAACCGGACGATGGCAGGTACGCTGTGGCTGTACAAGACGGAGAACTATCGCTCGCTCTCGGCACGGGCCAGCTTTTTGCGTGGACCGACGCCGGCGAGTACCGCTACGCCGATGTCTCCATAGAGGCGGAATTCGAATTCGAGCCGTACGGACCGAAGTGCGCCGCCGGCTTCATAATCCGCAAGGCAGAGGAAAACTCCTTTATGTACGCGCTCGTGTCGAGCGACGGGAACGTGCGGCTCGACGCGGTGTTCAACGGCGATCCGCGGACTCTCGTGCCCTGGATAGCCTGCCCCTGGGCCGCGGGTACCGGGCGCATAGCGCTCGACTTCGTGGCAAGGGGATCCCGCTACCTGATGCTCGTCAACGGCAGGCTCGCACTGGAAGCCGAGGACGACACGCTCGGCGCTGGCGGCGTCGCCTTCGCCGCGCAGAGCTACGACGCGCCGGCGACGACAAGGCTTCTATCGTTCAGCGTCGAATCCAGGCCGCTTGAGGTCGAGGTGGTGTACCACCGCTACGCGCGCGTGGTCGCCGCGGACTCGAACCAGAGGCGGGCTCTGGCGGAAGGGCTCTTCATGCTGGGCCACCACGTTGCGGCACTTGTCCAGTTGCGGAAAATCCAGGACAGGGGCGGGACAGAGGCCCGGGACCGTTTCCTGGAGGCCGAATGCCTGATGAGGCTCGAGCTGCTCGACGACGCGGCCGCGTCCCTGGACGCGTGCCTCTCGATCGATCCGACTATGGACAGGGCCATAGAGGAGCGCTACAACCTCCTTTACCTGCGCGGACGATTCCTCGAGCTCCGAGAGGCCCTGGAGTCAGACCCGAAGAGGCTGGCGGACAGCCCTCGCCTTCTCAACCTGCTCGGCCACGCCTGGTACAACCTGGGATCGTGGGCCGAAGCCGCGCGCGCCTATCAGGGAGCGGCCTTGGCCGACGACTCGATGCCGATATACGCGAGGAACCAGGCGGCGGCGCTCGAGAAGACAGGGGAGCTCGTCGCGGCTTCCGGGGCCTGGCTGGCCGCGGCGCAAGGGTTCTACGGCCAGTCGGCCTGGGACGACGCGCGCGAATGCTCGGCCAGGCTCAGGGAACTCGGTTACGACCGCTCGGAGCTCGACTCCCTCGACGGGCTGATAGCCTACGGCAGGGGAGATGGCGCCGCCTCGGAGGCTTTGCTGGCAAAGGCGTTCAGGAAGGGCAAGACGACGGCGCCGGCCTCGTACATATACGGACTGCTGCTCTCCGGGAAAGGCAGGAGCGCGGAAGCCATCCGCGCCTTCGGGAAGGCCGTCGAACTCGATCCCGGCGTCCACATCTACCGGTACAGGCTGGCCGAGGCCAAATTCAACTCGGGCGATGCCTGCGGACCGGAACTCGGCGCGGCGCTCGAGTCTGGCCCGGACGACGGGTGGACGCTCAACCTGGCCGGCCAGTCATCGCTCAGGGCAGGGGATGCAAGTTCCGCCGCGGCGCTGTTCGCGAGAGCGGCAGCCGCCTTGCCCGAGGAGGCGGTACCCGCGGTCAACCTGTCGCACGCACTCGGGACGATGGGTCGCAGCGCCGACGCGGTACGCGCCCTGGGCGACTGGGTTTCGCGTAACCCCGCCGCGGCCAACCAGCTCGGGAACCTGCTCGTAGAGCAAGGCAAGCCGGCGGAAGCCATCGAAGCGTTCGAGAACGCGTGCGCAATCGATCCGAACGATCCCGACCTTCCCGACTTCCGCGTCAACCTGGCCGCCGCGCTCCTCGGACAGGGCCGTTTTTCGGAAGCGGAGGAATCCCTGCGCAAGGTGCTCGAGATGCGGGGCGACGCGCGTGCGATGGCGCTGATGGGGGACATAGCCTCCGAATACGGCGACATCGGCAGGGCGGAATTGTCGTACCGGGGCGCTCTCGAGCTGGAACCGGGCAACAAGGAAATACTGGGCCGCCTTGCCGATCATTATTTAAGCCGTCGCCGCCACGACCAGGCGCTGAAGGTCGCCGGACTCCTCGAGGCGCTCGATCCTGAACGGGCAGCCAGGATACGCGCCTCGGTGCGCGCCGCAACAACCGAAACCTTGGCGTGCGCCGCCTGCGGCATGACCTGGGAGCTTCCCAAGCCGGTGCCGGCGGCCAAGCGCGCGAGCTTGCGTGGCGAAGCGCCTGACGACTCACCCGCCGGCTCCTGCCCTTCCTGCGGCAAGGTATTCTGCGTGGCATGCAGGAAGGACACGATCGAAGACGGACGCTTCACCTGCCCCGAATGCGGAGAAAAGTTGAACCTCAACGACGACCGCGTCAGGTGGCTCGTTCTACAGAGGACTATATAATATAATTTCAAAAGTCCGTGACTTTTGAAATTTCCTCGCCAGCTTGTTTTTTTATACCGGACTGTATACTATTGATCAAAATCCACCCCTGACGGCAGGTGCCACGACGTGAAACCAGTTTCAGCCTTCATCCTTAGCTTGACGCTCGCGGCTTCGCCCGCCTTCGCGCAGGATATACTGACAGCTGACAAATTCTTCAAAGACGTATCGGCAAAATACTCGGTCATCAAGGACTATGAAGCCTCGGTGGAGGTGACCGCCGGCAAGCAAACCATGTCAGGCACTATCATCTACAAGGCTCCGACGCTGCTCCGGATGGACTTTACAAATCCAGCCTCGCAAGTAATCGTCTACGACGGGCAGAACCTGGTCGTCTATGTGCCGGAATACAGGGCCGTGCTGAGCCAGCAGACGGGTACCACGAGCGCCGCGGCGGCCAGCACCGGCGAGGGACTCCGCATGCTGGGAAGGAATTACTCAATCGCTTTCGAGACCGGTCCCGAACCCACTCCCCTCCCGGGTTCGCCTTTCGAAATGGTGATGAGGTTGGTACTTTCGAGATTGACTGTCGCTGAAGGTTTCAGGTCGATAATCCTGTCCGTGGATCCGGCCAGGTTGCTCATACGCAGGATGGAAGGCACGACGCTCGCCGGGGACCTGATCATGTACGACTTCACCGGGATCAAGCTCGACCAAGGGGTCCCGGATACCAGGTTCATCTATGATTCACCCGCCTCGGCCAATATGTACAACAACTTCTTATTCAGTTCCGACACCCAGGGAGCAACAACCAGTCCATGAACGCCATCGCCATCGGAGACCAGCTAAAAACCGCCCGTGAAGCCCGGGGCCTGTCCATCGAGTATGTCGCGGGAGAAACCAATATAGCCAAACGCTACATAGCGGCGATGGAGGTCGAGGATTTTTCGGTATTCCCCGGCGACCCTTATATAGTAGGTTTCCTGCGGAATTACGCCGAATACCTCGGGATCGACTCGAATTCAATAGTGCAGGCCTTCAGGGGCATCCGCATCCAGGAACAACCGGTACCCATCCAGGAACTGCTCCAGCCAAAGCGCCTGCCGATCTGGCCGATCATCACGGTGGCAGTCGTAGCGGCGATCGCCATAGCCACCTTCCTTATACTCCGCGCTGTCGAAGCGAAAGAACCGGCCGGAGCGCCGGAATTGACAAGGTCAGAACCCGTCCAGCATAGCCTGGGCACGGTTTCCTTTGAAAAGCGCCTGTACGAGGGAGATTCGATACTCGTACCGTACAATGGCGAGTCCTACCGCCTCAGCATCACCGCGATAGACGACCGCGTCGCGATCGAGACCCCTGTCGGCCTTACCCGCTTCATGCTCGGCGAAGAGGCTTCAATAGACCTCGACAAGGACAACCAACCCGAACTCGTAGCCTTCATCGCGGACTTCCAGAAGAACGACGCCTCCAAGGGGGCGGTCATACGTCTCACCGCCAAGGGAATCCTGGCGAGTTCCCTGCAATCCCCTGGCACGCTGTCCGCGACCGCTGACGAGACGCCCGCCGTGGCCGCGGTGCAGGTTCAGGTCGTTCCGGGCGTCCAGCCGGCCGCCGGCGCCGATCGTCCGACCTCGCAGGAGGCGACAATTTTCTCCGGGAAAAGAAGCCCCCATCCCTTCGTCGTGAACGTCACGTTCCGGAACTACACAATGTTCAGGCACGAGATCGACAGGAAGGACAGGGAAGAGCGCTACTACCACAAGGGCGAGCAGATAAGCGTGACAGCGAACAACTCGGCCAAGCTGTGGACGAGCAACGCGGCCGCTTGCAAGCTTACAATCCAGGCCTCGGGCGGGCAAAGCGCCGACGTCGAACTCGGCAGCCCCGGCGAAGTCGCGGTGAAGCAAATCCGCTGGGCCCAGGCCGACGACAGCACCTGGACTCTCGGGCTCTACGACGTCAATTGAAATCCTTTTACGTCGACAACCACGGCTGCGCCAAGAACCAGGTCGACGCCGAGGAAATCGTCGCCCGCCTCCTCGCGGCCGGATGGAGGCATGAACGCTCGCCGGCTGCCGCGGATCTCGTCATAGTCAACACCTGCGGCTTCATAGACGACGCCAAGAAGGAATCGATAGACGCTGTCATCGCTATGAAGTCTTCGTACCCCGACAAGAAGATCCTTGTCGCCGGCTGCCTGTCGCAACGCTACGCCGAAGCGCTCGGCGCCGACATGGCCGAGGCGGACGGCGTGTTCGGCAACGGCGACCTGTCGCTTGTCGCCGCTGTCGCCGACGGGGTACTCGCGGGCTCGAGGCCTACTTCTGTACCGCCCCGTGTTCCCTACTCCCCCGCCAGGCGGGCTGGACTCCTGGGCTTTCCCCGCACGGCCTACCTGAAGATCGCCGAAGGCTGCGACAACATGTGCACTTTTTGCGCGATACCGCTCATACGCGGCGGCGTATCGTCGCGCGATCCAGACGACGTTGCCAGGGAATTCTCCGAACTCGTCGCGGGAGGGGCCTGGGAAGTATGCCTGATAGGGCAGGACCTTGGCTCGTACGGCCTGGATCGCGCCGGCAAGGCGCTGCTCCCGGAACTCCTGTCGGCGATCTCGTCGGTGTCGGGCGACTGGCGACTGCGGATGCTGTACATCCATCCGGACAGGTTTCCGGCGGCAGTGCTCGACGCGTGCACCCGCGACAGCCGGATACTCCCGTACTTCGACCTGCCGGTCCAGCACGCCTCCGCGCGAATACTCCGCTCGATGAACCGCTCGGGCGACGCCGGGCGCTACCTTGACCTCTTCTCCGGCATACGCTCGGCCGTGCCGGACGCTGTGATCCGCTCGACCTTCCTCGTGGGGTTCCCCGGCGAGGACGACGACGACTTCAAGGCGCTGCGGGCCTTCCAGGACGCGGCGGGGCTTGAGTGGCTCGGGGCCTTCGCGTACTCGCGCGAGGAGGGCACGCCGGCCGCGTCGATGAAGGGCCGCGTCGCACGGCGCCTGGCCGCCGTACGCAAGCGCGAGGTCGAGGAAGCCCAGCGGCCCATCACCGAGGCGGCGCTCGCACGATTCGTCGGCACGGCCCAGACGGTGCTGGTCGAGGAGCGCATAGAAGGCGAAGAGCTTGCGATAGCTCGCGGCTACATGAACGCGCCAGAGGTCGACGGCGCCGTCGTCGTCGTCGTCGGCGAACCGAAGCCAGGCGACGTGCTGCAAGTCAGGGTTTCGGCTGTCCGCGGGGTCGACCTGGAGGCGGTGAGCCTTGGCCTCTGAGCTGCCCGGGTATCTCTCAGGCCTCAACCCGGAACAGTTGACAGCGGTCCTCCACGACGAGGGAAATTTGCTCATACTCGCGGGAGCCGGCTCCGGCAAGACGCGCGTCATCACCACCAAAATAGCATACCTGATACGTGAACGCGGATACGCGCCGGAATCGATACTCGCCGTCACCTTCACAAACAAGGCGGCCGCCGAGATGCGCGAACGCGCGCGGGCGATCGAGGGCTCGTGCGACCGAGCCAACCTGCGCACCTTCCACTCGTTCGGCGCGTGGTTCCTCAGGCGCAACGCTGCCGCTGTCGGCATTGACCGCGACTTCACGATCTACGACGACGACGACCAGACGACCCTCGTCCGCGCCACCTTCGGGGACATGTCGAGGCCGGAAGCCGCGAGGCTCGCCCAGGCCATCGCGCGCGCCAAGGACTACGGCCTGTCCCCCGATTCGCCGGAACTCGACAGGCGCTTCGGGGAGAGCGACTTCAGGCGCAAATTCTCCGAGTACGAGCGCAGGCTCCGCGCCACGGGCAATGTCGACTTCGGCGACCTTATTTCGCTGCCCGTCCGCGTCCTCGAAAACGAGAGCGCAATACGGGAACGCATCCATTCGCGTTTCCGCGTCATACTTGTCGATGAATACCAGGACTCCAATGTCGCCCAGTTCAAGCTACTCAAGGCTCTGGCCGGCCCCAAGGCGTATGTCTGCGTCGTCGGCGACGACGACCAGAGCATCTACCGCTTCCGCGGCGCCGAGGTGAAGAACATCCTCACTTTCCCCGAGGTCTTCCCGGGGACCACGATAGTCAAGCTGGAGCGCAACTACCGCTCGTACCAGAGCATCCTCGACATAGCCAGCCGCGTCGTCGAACGCAACGAGGGCAGACTGGGCAAGACACTGAAGGCGACGCGCAAAGGCGGGGAAAAGCCAATTCTCGCGGTCCTGCGCGACCAGGACGAGGAAACGGAATACTGCGTCCGCGTCATAGACGCGCACGTCCGCAAGGGCGGCTCGTTCTCCGACATCGCAATCCTGTACCGCACCAACGCGCAGTCGCTCGCCTTCGAGCGCGCCTTCCCGGCCTCCGGCATACCATACCGCCTCGTAGGCGCGCTGCGCTTCTACGAACGCGAAGAGGTCAAGGACGCCCTCGCCCTCCTGGCGCTGGCCTCCACCCCCCGCGACGAGGTCGCCTTCAGGCGCGTGGCGAACAAGCCCGCCCG
>CAZKJA010000107.1:0-10432 GCA_964552925.1 uncultured Treponemataceae bacterium | reverse complement strand
AAAAGGACTTGTACAAGATTTGACGATCCTGCGCGTCCAACGCGGCAAGAGCGTCGATAGCGGGTGCCCTCCTTGCGGGGGCACCCTTTTTTTAGTATATGCTGACGAAAATCAACCGGCAGATACTTCGGCGGGGTGTTGTATTGACTCGGCTGGATACTCGGATCGCCCGCGATGAGGCTGCGGAGACCCTCATACCGGGCTAGCCGGGCCCTTCGCTCAGGCCGGCCCTATGCGAATGACGAACTCGCCATCGACCTCGGTCTGCTTCAGCGGCTTCATCAGCCCGAGCACCACGTTCTCGACAATATCCTTGACGAAGGGGTGCATTGGCACCTCGACGCCATTGCAAGTGACTGTAACCTTTCGCTCTTCCATCATTCCTCCCAGATATTGCACCTTGTACAAGGCAACGGCGGCAAGCGCGGGAACCACAAAGGGAGCCAGCGACTTGCTGTCCGGCTTTAACCATGCATGGTACTCATCGGCGTGCGTCCAGGATAAACCGGGCTATGAAGGCTTCGGGCCGGCTGGATCCGTAGACCGCAAGACCGGCGGCCTTTGCCCGCCCGGACAGCCCGGGGTCGTCGGTGACCAGAATGTCGAAGTCCTCCAAAGGGAATTTGAGCTCGGCCTCGCTGGTCGCGCCTCCTCCGATCAGTACCCGGACGGCTCCCGCGACGACCTGCCCTTCGATGAGAATAACCTCCGCATCCGGGAACAGCGACCCCGCGTACGCGCCGTCCCAGGCCTCAGGAGTGCGCCTGATTACGTTCGTCTCGTCGGCCGAGACCACCGCCGCCATGCCGCAGGCCTCGAAGAACCTTGTCGAGTCCTTTCCGGGAAGGTTGAAGCTTGCTCCGTGCTTGACGCTCTTGATGGCGGCGACGGACACGCCCCTTTGGTGGAGCAACGCCGCGCACGAGGCTATCCAGCCGGTCTTGCCGGTATTCGACCAGCCCATGAAGCATGCAAAACGCGTATCCATCGGCCTATTCTAGTTTGAAGCTACGCCCGAGGCAAGCGGCGCCATACATCCCGGGACGAAACCCCAGCCGCCTTCGCGTTGCTGCGGGTGGTGGATCCGTAACAAATCGTAGCGTTCAAGCGAGAAAAAGCCCGCTCGCCGGGCGTCTCCATCGTCCTTGCGCGCCGAGAACGGAAACCTGCCCGCCGGCCCGCACACCAGGTAGCGGACGCGGCCGCCCTTGTTGAGCATCGGCGCCGAAACGACGCGGTACAAGGCGTCTTCGCTGGCCGGCGGTCCGCTTGACGGAGGAGCGAGCACGAACCAGGTCATTTTGATAAGCTCCCGGTCGAGGCCCGCGGAGTCGGCGAGAGCGCGCACCGCGGCGGGGACATCCCAGGCGGCTTCGTCGTGGCATGTATACTTGGTTCCCGAGGCGAGCGCCGGGCAGGAACCCGCCCGGGTGCAGGGAGCCTTGACTTTCCATCCTTCGGCCACGAGAGCGTCGCGGAGCGCGAGCGCGTCACGGCTGGCCGCGAGCGTCGCCGGTTCCATCACCAGGACAACGCCGCCCGGCGCGAGTGACGAGGCGGAATCCCGCACGATGGCAAGCCTTCGCCCCACCCTGTCGTCGCCTCGGCCTATCTCGTTGAGGCAATGCCCGAACGCTACGATGTCGAAGGCGTTCGCCGGCAAGGCCATGGGAGACTCAAGGTTGCCCTTGACCGTGGACACTGACATTTCAACGCCTTCGTCGCGGGCGAAAGCGGCCAAGGCGGCGCGCGCCAAGCCGAGCGCCGCCTCAGCGGTATCGACCAGAGTGAAGGCGCGCGCGCCGGATCGGGCGAGCGCCAGCGAAACAGAACCCGGCCCGGCCCCAAGGTCGAGAACCGAACGAGCGCTCAAGCCGGCGAGGGAGACGATACGCAGGACCTGCGCACGGGAAAAAGGGAGGTAATAGTCCGCGTACGCCTTCGCGAGGGCGGGGGCATCCATGTATGCGGTGCCGGCGAGAGCTCTGTCCCCTGTCAGGCCCCGCTGCAGGGCGAGGAGGGCGCGGTCAGCGGACATCCCGGGACTCATTCGACCAAGCCGGCCGCGAGGGCCGCCATCCAGTCGACTGAGGCCTGGAAACCCGCCATCCTCGTATACCGGTGGCTGACCTTCGGGTAAATTAAAAATTTCACACGGCTACCCTTGTCCCTGAGAGCCAGCACGAATTTTGTCTGGGTCGCGGTGGTCGCTATGAAGTCGGCGTCGCCCTGGATGACGAGCGCCGGGATGCCGTGCCCGGAGAGCCCCGTGTGGTTTTCGGCGAACAGGCGCCGAAGTTCCGGGAAGTCGCGCGCCAACGCGCCACCGTACAGGGAGGCCGCGAACGCGGGCTTGTACAGCTTGCTGTGGTCGAAACCGTAATACGCCTGGAACTCGTCGACCGGCATAGTCGAGGCGTCCCGCTCGAAGGTGGGCATCCATCGGTCCTGCAGGAAATCGCCGGGCTTGATCGCGTCGCGCCCGTACATGTCCATATACGAATAGAATATCAGCGGGGCGTAGGCGGGTCCTTCGCGGACCAGCGCCTCGACGTCGTTTGTCGAACCGTAGGTGACAACGCCGGCGAGCGGCACGTCCGGGCTGTAGCGCTGGCGGAGGTCGGCCGCCGCCATCGCGGCGTGCCCGCCCTGCGAATACCCCGCGGCAAATACGGCTTTCGACGGACTGGCACCCGTCCCCTCGAGCGGGAACATCGCGAGGCCCGCCCTGATGGCGTCGAGCATCATGTACGCCTCGGCCGCCTTGGAGAAATACCGCTGCGGCCTTCCCGGGTCGTTGAAGCCCGTATAGTCGGGAAACACGACGATGAAGCCCAAGGCGGCGTACGCGAGCATGTTCTGCTCGTACCATCCCCAGCGCTTCGTCTCGGGCGTCTCCAGCGACGGGGCGCAATTGTCGCCTATGCCGGTCGTTCCCGAGGCGAACACGTACACCGGCCTGGCCGAAGGAGCGTCGAACACCGGGACGTACACCTGCGCGAGTATCGTCACCGGAGAGCCGTCGAAATCGCGGCTCGTGAACGCGAGCGCGTACTTGCGGACCACATGACGCACGACAGGCGCTGGGTAGGTCTCGAAAAACGATGGTATCGACGCGCGGATGGAGTCCACGTCGTAATCACGCACATGTTGGACCGATACGATGCTGCCGCCATGTGCCGGAACCGGCGAAGCCACTTGCGCGCGCGCCAGGACAGGAGCCCCAAGGATGACTAAAATGGAGAACGCTACGCGAGACAGTCTCATTCTGTTCCTCTCGACACCAAGGATGCCCTCATCCATGCCTGTACATCGGAAAAAGAGACTTGCCGCGTGTCATGGCGTGATCCATCGTATATCGTCAGCTCAGTCTCGACGCCGGTCGCCTCGAGCGCCTCAACGAACGCCTTCTGTGTATCGCTGTACACGACTATATCGTCGGTTCCCTGGCATATGAGCGATGGCACGCCGTGCCTTCCCAGGCCGACGCTGTTCGCGCTGAGCGCCTTGTAGATGCCCGGGTACTGTTCCTCGAGCCTGCCTGCCAGCAGGGCCTTGGCGAACTCGGGCCGGAACAGCTGTTTCGGGTCAATCGGATAATACGATTGCATGCCCCCGACGCACTGCCTTGTGATGTCGTCGTCCAGGTTGACCGCGAATTTCTCGAGCAGGGCAAGGCTCGGGTCGACAAGATCCTTGCCGTACAGGTTGCGGAACGTGTACAAGACCATCGGCGCGACATCGGGGAACTCCCTGAACAGCGCGACGAGGTCGGTGCTCGGGCCGTATCCGATGACGCCGGCCAGTTCCAGCTCGGGCGCGTACGCTTTCCGGTAGTCGGCGGCGGCGAAAGCCGCGTGGCCGCCTTGCGAAAAGCCGGCGACGAAGTTCCTGGTATCGGTCACGCCCGGTATATTCTTCTCGACGAGCAAGGCCTTGGTGGCGCGGATCGCGTCGAGCATAGCCGCGGCCTCGGCCTCGGCGACCATGTAGTACTGGTCACGATCGGGGTCGCCGAAGCCCAGATAATCGGGAAGCACGCCGATCACGCCCTGGCCCACATGGCTGAGCACATGGGCGCGGTAGAGTCCCCACCTGATGCCGGCTACGTGTTCGCGCGACGGCCGGCACGAGTCTATTACGCCGGTGCTTCCGGGCCCGAACGCGTACAGGACCCTGACGAGTTGCCGTCCGGAGGTAAAGCGGGGGACGAAGACCTGAGTCTGGGCGACGGCAGGTTGGCCGTCAGGGTAGAGGCTCTCGAACCGTACCCAGTAGACATCGACAGAGTATGTCGCCTTCGGCGCGGAATAACCCGCGTACAGCTTGGCGACGAAGGCGTCGATGCCGGCCGGCGACAGCGTCTGCTCCAGTTCGATCGATACGATATCTCCTGGAGCCGCGCAGACGGGCTGGACGGCGAGCAGCAGTCCGAACGCGACAGCGCACGCCGGCAAGATCAGCCGCGCGCCGACGGGTGACGTATTATGGAAAATGTTCATCGATCAGTACGATACCAAGTACCCGCCGGTAATGGCAAGCTAGTAAAACGCATGATATACTGTGCCAATGCGTCAACTTGGACTGCACCACCGGATAATTACCGCCTTGGCATTCGCGTTCGCCCTCGCCCCAATAGTACCCGTCCATCCGCAGTCCCGGTCCATATACGGCGCCGGCGTCGATGAAGACGCTGCCCTCGTCAGGCTGGTTGACGCCGGCGCTTCGACGGCGCTCAGCCTGCGGGTTGGCGGCATCGTATTGTCCACTTCGAAAGCAGGGGACTCGACACCGTACAGGCCGGTCGCCCCGGACATTTACATGCTCAGTTACGCCGGCAAGCGCCTGGAGTTCCTGCCGGAGACTGGCCTTTGGTACACGATAGTCGCCACGTCCCGTTCGCTCCTGGTTCTTACCGACGAAAAACACCTGGACGCGAGCCGGGCGCAGTTGTATTTCTACAACCTCGCGCAGGCTAACCTCGAGTTGAGGACCGCCGATGGATCCGTACGGGTTCTCGGCCCGCTCTCGGCTGGATCTTCCGCGCAAGTTGCCGTCAACCCAATCACGGCGAGCCTCGCGGCCTACTGCGACGGGAAGAAGGCAGGCGCCGACATAGAGCTTCGATTGGATCGCGGCTCGTCGTACTCGGTATTCTCACATGACAGCCCGTCGGGAATCCGCTCGTTCCTGGTCAAGGCCGTAGCAAGCGCCGAGTAAATGGTCTTCAGCGCACCCTTCTTCCTGTACCTCTTCCTGCCGTTGTTTCTCGCCGTCTATTACGCGCTTCCCGCCAGATACCGCATCGGCTGGATACTGGCCGGCAGCTGGGTATTCTACGCGTTCTGGCGTCCTGACTTCCTCGCGCTTGTCATGCTGGTCTCAGCCGGAAACTGGGTTGCGGGGTCGATTTCGCACCGCCTCAAGCCGGACCGGCCCGATGCCGCGAAAGCCGTCGTCGGGCTCGCCATCGCGCTCGATCTCGCGACGCTCGGCTACTTCAAGTACTTCAACTTCGGGCTCGAAAGCCTGAACGCCTTGCTCGCGCTCGCGGGCATCGGCTCGATACGGGCCTGGAGCGTCGTCCTGCCGGTGGGAATATCGTTCTATGTGTTCCAGGCGATGAGCTACGCTATCGACGTGTACCGCGGCGACGCGCCGCCAGCGAAGCGCTTCATCGACATGGCCGCGTATATCGCGTTGTTCCCCCAGCTCGTCGCCGGGCCGATTCTCCGGTACAAGGACCTGGCCGACCAACTCCATGCACCCGATTACAGCCCCGGCGGGCTATCGTACGGCGTCAGGCGCTTCATTGTCGGATTCTGCCGCAAGGTACTCGTCGCCGACGCGGTTGCCCCGATAGCGAGGGCGGCCTTCGCCTTGGCCGACCCGAGCGCCGCCGACGCGTGGCTCGGCGTGCTCGCGTACTCGGTGCAGCTGTACTTCGATTTCTCGGGCTACTCGGACATGGCCGTCGGCCTCGGCCACATGATGGGTTTCACCTTCATGGAAAACTTCGACGCGCCATACCGTTCGACGAGCATCACTGAATTCTGGCGGCGCTGGCACATCAGCCTGTCGACCTGGCTTCGCGACTACCTCTACGTACCCCTCGGTGGCAACCGGAGGGGCGTCGCGCGCACCTACCTCAACCTCGCGCTCGTGATGACGATAGGAGGCCTGTGGCACGGCGCCTCGTGGAACTTCGTGCTGTGGGGCGTATGGCACGGAGCCTGGTTGTGCCTCGAACGGCTCGCCGGCGTTTCCGGACAAGGGCGAACCGACAGTGGTTCCGCAAGCCTGGGCGCCGGCGGCATCATTCGGCTCGCGTTTCATGGCGCCGTCACGCAGCTGGCAGTGGCTTTCGGGTGGGTATTGTTCAGGGCAGCCGACCTGCCCGCCGCGCTTCGGATGCTGTCGGCGATGGCCGGAGCGGGCGGGTGGGGACCGAGCGCCGACATGGCGTGGAGGGTCGGGGGGCTGGAATTGGCGAGCCTGGCGCTCGGAACCATCTATCTCGCGGTGGAACCGAGGGCCGCGAATCGGGCCTGGAGCCATCCCAGCGCCATCGACCGAACGGACAAAGCGCACGCCCCGCCCGTACTCAAGGCCGCGGTACTGGCGGCGGTCTTCATCGCGGCGACGCTCAAGCTGTCGGCGGACAGCTATTCCCCATTTCTATATTTTCAATTCTAGGAGGCAGCGTGGCGACCGGTCAGACTTACAGACTCCCTAAATCCCTCGTCGCCTTTATTATCGTCATGGGTACGGCCGGATTGATCGGCCTGCTCCGCATCGACATTGACTCGCTACGGCGACTCGACATCAGTGCCTTAGCCGACGGAAGGGCCGAATCGGCGCTGCAAGCCGCCTTCGAGGAATCGGTGCCGTTCAGGAAGGCCGCCGTCGCCGCAAGCGCCGCCGTACGGCACTCGCTGTTCGGCGAGGGATTTTCTGGCGTGCTGCCGGGAGCGGATGGCTGGCTGTTCTCCAGCGAGGAATTCGAGCGCGACCTCGGCTACCTGGAGGGGACTTTCGATGATACTGTTACGCGTGCCCGGGACGAGCTAGCGGAGCGCGGCATCGGCCTCGTCGTCGCAATCGTTCCATCGAAGACGCGCGCGATGCCGGACCAGCTCGGGAACATCAGGATACCCAAGGCGGCCATACCCCGGTACGAGTCAGTCATCGACCGTCTGGAGGGGCTGTCGGTATCCGCGGTAGATCTCCTGAAGGCTTTTTCGTCGGCTGGACTCGGCGCGGAACTGTTCCTGCGCGCTGACAGCCATTGGTCGCCGGAGGGAGCGAAGATAGCCGCCTCCGCAGTAGCCGCGACAGTCAGATCGGTCGTCCCGGACTTGCCGATGTCGTCGGTACGGACAGAACGCGTCGGCGATATCATCCGCGATGGCGACCTGATGTCGTTCATGCCGAAACGCGGGACGAGCGCGCGCCCGCTTCCTCCTCCGCAGACCCTGCAAACCTACGTGACCACCGTCGAATCGGGCGCAGGCCTCTTCGGTGCGCAAGTAATTCCGGTAGCCTTGGTAGGGACGAGCTTTTCCGCTGAGCAGGCCTTCCATTTCGAGGGATTCCTCAAGCAGGCGCTGTCGGTCGACGTGCTCAACCTGTCGGCAGTCGGCAAGGGGCCGTTCACGCCTATGGACGAAGCCCTCGAAGGCACGATACTTGCGGACGCCGGGGTTAGGGTCGTAGTGTGGGAAATCCCCGAGCGCTATATCCCTGTCGGCGGGCAAGGCCGCCGTTGACAGGATGCTAGCCCGCGCGGGGCATGGGCGGGCTCAGGTCCGGTCCTCCGTCGAGCGGATCTTCGCTCTTCATCCCGACCAGGAACAATACCTGTCCCAGCGCCTCGTACAACGCCCCAGGGAGCGCTCGCCTCTCGGCCGAGGATGAAGGGTCGATCGCCACCAGTTCCGATCCCATATCGGCCATCAGCGGGGGCTCGACTCCGAAGGCCTCGGCGAGAGCCGCTCCCGAAGCCGACCTGACACCGCTTTTGCTCGCGCCATGACGGCATACCGAGTACGCGGGCGAGCCCCGCTTGTCGCTGGAGCCGGCGAAGCCGAACATCCTGCATATCAGCGGCCGCGCCTCGTACACCGTGCAGTGGTAGGGCGTGTCATCCGCGTACAACGGGCAACCGTGCCTGCCATCGGCTCTGACCCTCGGGACCAATCCGGAGGCAGCAAGTTTGCAGGCCTTATCCTGGTCGGTTCCGGCCAGCCAGGCGGCCACGTACGCGGCTTCTATGGGCATAACATCAGGCACGAAACCTTCGCAGCACGTGCCGCACGCGTGCGGGCACGAGATCCCCGAAATTTCGGTAAATTTCGCGACTGCACTGTCGGCCCGGCGATACAGGTAGGCGAGCGATTCGAGTCGCTCGGCGAGGAGCGAAGGGGGGAGGATGCTGGCGATGTCCAAAAGATGCTCCGCGACGGTTAATCCAGCCAGGAAGGCCGGGATCCCGACGCGGATCGTGCTCGACGATCCAATCAGCGGGTATGACTCCGTGCACGGTGAATGTAGCGAAGAGGAGTACTCTGGTCAAGCTCCGTCTCGGCGGGATAGCAATCCCACCAATGGGCTCCTGGCTATGATTCCAACAATGAAGCCCGCCATGTCGGCAAGCATGTCGAAAAGTTCGGACGCGCGGCCGTCCACAAGCAATTGCAAGGCCTCGGTCAAAGCTGAAAAGGCCAGGCCCACGACAAGCGCGGTGATCAATCGGCGCTTGCCTTCAAGCTTGAAGTCGAGGTGCATCGCCACGGCGAGCGTCAAGAACATCACGGAATGTACCATTTTGTCGAAACCCGGGATACTCGGCGAATCGGGCAGGCTGGAACCCGGTAGCAACACCGCGACGAGTATGAGCGCGGTCACAAGCATCGTAGGTACGGGAAACCGTATTTTCATGGCTCACTTTTGCCCGGAATCGAAGGCTTCGTCCAGCACACCCGCCGTAGCCACCATGCCCGCCGCGGCCCTGACGGCTTCAGCCGCGGTTTTGTCCAGGCCCGAGCGCTTGGCGATGTACTCGGGCGTCGCTTCGGCTACGGCTTTCAGCGATCCAAAAGCGTCCATGATGCGGCGCGCGCGCGCTGGCCCGACGCCCTTTACCGCCTCGAGCACCGGGAAGCCGACTGCCTTGCCGCGGAGCCGCTGGTTCATACCCGTAGCGAAGCGGTGCGCCTCGTCGCGTATCGCGACGACCAGCCGCAAGCCGGCGGAATCCTTCGGGAGCACGATGGCTTCGCGCGCGCCGTGGGGCCACAGTTCCTCGTTTTCCTTCGCCAGGCCGACGACCGGTACGTCGAGCCCGAGCGCGTCGAGTATTTCCCAGGCCGCGTTCACCTGGCCGCGGCCGCCGTCAATCAGCACGAGGTCAGGAGGCTCGGCTTCGTCGTTCGCGACGTGGGTGTAGTGCCTGGCCGTCGCTTCGCGCATCGCGCCGAAGTCGTCGATCCCGCCCTCCAGGCTCTTGATCTTGAATATGCGGTAGCCTTTCTTGTTCGGCGCGCCGTTGCGGAACGACACGAGCGAGGCGACGGTGTGCTTGCCTCCCAGTTGGGCGATGTCGAAGCCTTCTATCAATTCGGGCAGCGCCTCGAGCCCGAGCGCGAGGCGGAGCGATTCAAGCGCCTCGAGGTCGCCGGCTTCCCTGCGCCGTTTCACGAGGTCCTCGGTCGCGTTGTACCCCGCCATGGCGAGCGCCGCTTCGTGCCTCCGTTCATCGGGTATCGCCAGAGTGAATTCCACGCCAAGGTCCCGCCGGATGAAATCGGCCGTCAGTTCAAGCCCGGCCGCGTCCTTGACGAAGACCTCGGGGGGCGGGAAGCGGTCCCGGCCGTAGTAGGCCGCGATGAACTGCGCGGCAGCCTCAGCTTCGGAACCGAAGCTCCGCTCGCGGAACAGGTCGCGGCCCACGAGCTTGCCTCCGCGCGTCTGGAACACGACGAAGTCGACGAGGCTGCCGTCGATGGCCCAGGCGACGTAATCCCGGTCGCCGTACGCGAAATCGACCACGCCGGAATCGCCCCGGAACGTCTCTATCGCCTGGATCGAATCGCGGATCGCGGCCGCCTTCTCGAACTGGAGCCCCGCCGAAGCTGTCTCCATGTCAATCCTGAGCGCGGAGACGAGGGCCTCCGACTCGCCGGACAGCAATGTCGCGACACGCTCCACCTGGAGCGCGTACTCCTCGCGTGTAATCTTCCCGGCGCATGGCGCGGAGCACCTGCCTATGTGGTAGTACATGCACGGCGTCTGCCGCTTGCGCATGTTCTTGCAGCGGCGCAACGGAAACAGGCGTTTGACGAGTTCCAGGTAACGGTCGATCACGTCGGCGCTCGGGTACGGCCCGAAGTAGCGGCTACCGTCGTCGATGATGCGCCTTGTCCGAAACACC
>CAZKJA010000106.1:9382-10473 GCA_964552925.1 uncultured Treponemataceae bacterium | reverse complement strand
AGAGCGCCTGGTTTACACCCAGGATGTCACAGGTTCAAATCCTGTAGCGCCCATAGAAAATCCTGTCCGCTACCGCGGACGGGATTTTCTATATAAGGGCGCTACAGGATTTGAACCGAGTCGTCGTCGCAAGCGACAGCGCAGCGCGAGGCGCAGCGCGAGGCGCAGGGACGCGCCGAGAGACGACGAGGCGGGCTGGAGGAAGCGCGCAGGACGCGCGCGACCGGAAGCCAAATCCTGTAGCGCCCATGAAAAATGTCCTGTCCGCTACCGCGGACGGGACATTTTTCATATAAGGGCGCTACAGGATTTGTAGCGTGCCCGCCGGACGGCGGGCATTTCAACCGTTTCCATACGCTTGCGCGCGAAGTGCGCCACCGAGTCGTCGTCGCAAGCAGCAGCGTAGCGCGAGGCGCAGGGACGATAGCGCGCTTTCAGCGCGCATTCTAATAAATTTCCCTATGCTCGAACGAGCGAAGCGAGTATGCGCCGAGAGACGACGAGGCGGGCTGGAGGAAGCGCGCAGGTGCGGTCCGAGACTCGCAGGACCGCAGGGGTGTGGGGGCTTGCCCCCACCCGATAATTGCGCGACCGGAAGCCAAATCCTGTAGCGCCCATGGAGGGGCGCGGAAGCGAGCGAGGCGGCCTGGAGGCTTCGTGTTCGACAATACGTTCTATGACCGCCACGGAGACAAGTGGTGGTCCGTAACGGACTCGCCCTTCGGCATCATACGCTACATGATGAACCCATACGCTTCGCATACGTCGTCAAGCACCTGGTCCTTGGAGAGCGAGTCTTTCGATATGGTCTTCTGTCTGGATGTCCTGGAGCATGTGCGGAATTTCCGGGATATCAAACACGAGGTGAATCGGGTGCTGAAATCCGGTGGTCTGTTCTTTTTCGAGACGGTAAACAGAACCTTGATGAGCTATCTGGTAGTCATTCTCGTCCTGCAGGATTTCCCATGGACCAGCCTGATACCACATGGGGTCCATGATTGGAAGTACTTCATCCGACTCGCGGAGTTCCGGAATTCCCTCGAGGAAAACGCCTCGACCTGCGGGATATGCGGGGGATACTCCCGGGTTGG
>CAZKJA010000106.1:0-9372 GCA_964552925.1 uncultured Treponemataceae bacterium | reverse complement strand
CAGCCTGTGCAAGCATTCAAGTGCCACGAATCCCCGTACAAGGGGCTCTGCTACATTAGGTTTGCTGAAAAAGTCCGACCGTCGACTACCGTGCC
This sequence comes from uncultured Treponemataceae bacterium, assembly GCA_964552925.1. Classification (GTDB taxonomy): domain Bacteria; phylum Spirochaetota; class Spirochaetia; order Treponematales; family UBA12059; genus SZUA-370. The sequence goes on along the minus strand of CAZKJA010000106.1, from coordinate 9,277 downwards.
CGTAACCTACCATACTGTCTCATTTGCCTGTACGAATCGATCAACCTGACATCCTGGAAGCGGTAAAATAATCATCCATTGTATTGATATTTTTATACCAGTCGCCGCCATCGAATTCCACAAAGCGCACCCGTACCCGTTCAAAAAGTGCAGCTATCCTTCTTTCGCCAGCTTCAAGGATTTCGAGTGCCGCGAATCGTACGCCACGGCGATAAACTGCAAAAAGCGGTTCATACCGGCCTTCAACATCCCGCGGCATGACGATGTCATAGCCTTCGGCCAAGCTTATCATGCGCTGAACAAAGCGGTAATTGACAATCGGTATGTCGCAGCCAATCACAAAGCTAAGGCCTTGGGTCACGTACCCGAGTGTGGAAGCAATGCCCATGAGCGGGCCTTGGCCAGGTTGCCTGTCAGCGATCATTGGCAGTCCAAGGAAGTCATATTTCTCTGGATCATTGGTGCTGATGATTACATTCCGGAACATTGGCTTGAGTTGCGCCGCAATATGGGCGATCAGGGGAATGCCACGGTAGGGAAGCAGGCTCTTGTCCTGGCCAAGTCTGGTGCTTTTGCCGCCGGACAGGATTATGGCCGTCGCGTCCTGGGTAATCAGCCAACGTCCATCCACAAAGGCTAATTTCCGGTATCCGTCAACATGGACCGGCAAATCGTGCTCTTCTTCGATCCCGGGACAGGGAATTGGTTCATATGAATTATTGACAACAATAAACTGTCCAGCATCAAGAAAATTCCTCGTGGCATCTGATTCGCAGATAATGGCCGCTCCCACCGGAATAGTGCCAAGCACTGCCTTTAGGCCCGCCTGCATTCCATCCGGCGCAGCCTGCAACCAAAACGCCCTGCTGGCACCGGAGCCTAACAGGTACGCCGCTTCCCCTCCGCTTGTCCGGGTGGTTTCCTCAATAATAACAAAGCCGCCATCGCCAAGTTTCGCGTCTTGCGGTGACGAACTGGTAGTCAAACTCATCCGCTCCAGAACCGGATCGGTCTGTATGGTTGACAGCTTGATGCCGATGACGTTCACTGTAGAGGCACACTGCGCTATCAGTCCTGCAATAAAATCGAATTTTACGGAGCCATTGGCTGCTCCACCAACAAGCAGTATGTTTTCGCGCAATCCACTATTCGTCAATATTGGCACGTCTAGTCGTCCTTGCATTACGGGATTGCGTTACAGTTGGCACTCGTCTCCAAGCTGTCTGCCGCGTCACCATCCTTTTAAAAAACAAGGACATCGCCAGAGCGATGTCCTTGCCGCGATTAATGAATAATCAAGCCTTCTTTTTCTGTTCAAATGGCTTGTTATGTAAAAGCAAAGCCATCAGGAAACCGACGCCGAGGAATACAGCGCCGACAATATAAGTAGTCGTGGCTGCCTTGGTCGGATCAGCCGCGCGATCCTTTATCATGGCCGTAACCTGCGGCCCTACCAAACCACCCATCGACCAGGCTGTCAGGAGACAGCCGTAGACCACGCCCATGATCTTGTTGCCGAAAACGGTGAGTACATAGGAAGGCGCCGTGCCGAAGCCGCCACCGTAGCAGAGCAGGATATAGCAAACCAGGACAGCAAACAAAATCGGGCTCTTCACAAAAATCAGGGCAATGAAAATCAGGATCTGGCTGCCCAGGATAATACGGTAGGTGTTGGCGCGGCCAATTTTGTCGGACAAGCCGCCCCAGAAGAAACGACCGATGCCATTGAAAAGAGAACTTACGGCAATCAAAGTAGCGCCGGCCGTGGCCAGGGCGGCGGGCAACATTGTGGGATTAGCGAGTTTAAGCAGGTTTTGCAGCATTGGCGACTGGAAGCCGATGAACATCAAGCCGGCGGTGATATTGCAGAAGAAAGCCACCCAGATAAACCAGAAGCGGGTAGACAAGACACATTCCTTGAGCTTCAAATCAGGGGCGGCATTGGCCTTGGCTTCGGCAGCCGGCGGTGTCCAGCCAGCCGGAACATAGCCCGCAGGGGGGTTCTGCAGGATAAGGGCGGCTATCAGCGCCGGGATGCCGAGGGTAACGGCGATGCAGAAGAAGACGGACGGCCAGGAGGTGATTCCATTATTCGTGAACATGGCCTGGAAGGAAGGAGCGATGATTTTGCTCATGAACAAGGCACCGAGACCAAAACCCATCACCACCATGCCGGTGATAAAACCTTTTTTATCCGGGAACCATTTGGCAGCGGTAGCCACCGGTGTAACGTAGCCGAGACCGAGCCCGATACCGCCGATGACACCCAAGCCGAGGTATAACAAAGGAAGGCTCTTGATGGTCAAGGCCAGTCCTCCCAGAACCCAGCCCAAAGCATAGAGAATGGCACCGGATACGGCCAATTTGCGCGGGCCCAGCTTTGGAAGCAAGGTACCACCTACGGCCGCTGAAAATCCCAGGAAGCATAGCGCCAGGGAAAGGATCATGGCTACCTGCTGGTTATTCCAGCCGGCGAAGCTCATGAGCGGGTTCTGGAAGAAACTCCAGGCATAAATCGTTCCCAGACAGATCTGGAGCACTGTTCCCATGATGGCAACCAGCCATCTGTTGACAATCTTTCCGTTCGTACTGCTCATAAAACCGCTCTCCTTGTGGTAAGAATCTAGCTTTTGACCTTTTCAATGCGCACCGCGCATGCCTTGAATTCTGGAATCTTTGCGACCGGATCGATAGCTCCATTGGTCAACAGATTGGCGGCTGCTTCCTTGTAGTGGAACGGAATGAAACAGCTGCCCTTGTTCACCCTGTCCGTCAGGCGGATGCCAATCTCGATGGCACCGCGGCGCGACAGTACGCGGACCTTGTCGCCATGTCCAACGCCGATGGCAACACAATCTGCCTCGCACAGTTCCACGTAGGCGTCTGGTGCGTATTGCGGCAATGCTACGGTTCGACCGCTCATGGTATCGGTGTGGTAACGGAACAGGTTGCGACCCGTGCTCAGGACGAAGGGGTATTCCTTGTCGGGCATTTCCTTGGTAGGTACGTGCTCCAGCGCGCAGAACAAGCCCTTGCCGCGCGTGAACTTGCCTTCCTTGTGCAGGAATTTGGAGCCGGCGTGCTGGGCATTCGGGCAGGGCCACTGCAGCTTTTCGCCGGCTGCGATGCGCTCGGCCGTAATGCCGCCGTAAGACGGCGTCAACGCATTCACCTCGCGCAGGATTTCGTCGGCACTGTCGTATTTCCAGTTCTGGCCCAGCGCGTTTGCGAGGTCCTGGATGATCATTGCATCCTCATGTGCCTCGCCAGGGGCATCGAGGATCTTGGTCATGGCCAAGACGCGGCGCTCGGTGTTGGTATAGGTACCGGCTTTTTCTACAAACGCCATCGCGGGGAAGACGACATCGGCCAGGTTGGCTGTCTGGGTGAGGAAAATATCCTGCACAACCAGAAAATCAACGGCCTCCAGGCAGTCCTTGACGTGATTCAGGTCAGGGTCGGACATCATCGGGTTCTCGCCCATGATGTACAAGCCCTTGACCTTGCCGGCATGGGCATCGCGCAGAATCTCGGTGACTGTCAGGCCGATTTTTTCTGATAGGTTGGGTTGCTTCCATGCCTCGGCGAATTTTGCCTTGACGGCTGGATCGTCAACTTTCTGGTAGCCGGAGTAGACGTTGGGCAAGGCGCCCATGTCACAGGCCCCCTGGACATTTCCCTGCCCGCGCAGGGGATTCACGCCAGTGCTCTCCCGGCCGATCTGGCCGGAAATCAGGGCCAGGTTGGACATTGACTTGACGTTGTCGGTACCATGGGCATGCTGGGTGATTCCCATCGAATAGACGATGGAGGCCTTGCCGGCGGTGGCGTAGAGACGTGCCGCTTCGATCAGGTCGGCAGCCGGGATGGCGGTGATACCTTCGACCATTTTCGGGTCGTACTTCTTGACCATCTCCTTGAGGGCTTCGAAGTTTTCGGTATTGGCTTCGATGAATGCCTTGTTCTCCCAACCATTTGCCAGTATGGCGTTCATCAGACCGTTGGCTACCGCGATGTCCGTACCGTTTCGCTGGCGTAGCCACAGGGTGGCGTACTTGACCAGGTCGATCTTGCGCGGATCGATGACGATGAGCTTGGCTCCGTGGAACAGCACAGCCTTCTTTATGAAGGTGGCGATAACCGGGTGTGTTTCCGTGGTATTGGAGCCGATGACGATGATGACATCTGCGTATTCCAGTTCGGCTGCGGAGTTGGTCATGGCACCGGAGCCGAGTGTGTTGGCCAAGCCGGCCACGGTGGAAGCATGGCAGAGCCGGGCGCAGTGATCAACATTGTTGGTCCCGATCACCGATCGCATGAATTTCTGGAACAAGAAGTTTTCTTCATTGGTACAGCGGGCCGAGGAAAGGCCAGCCAAGGCGTCGGGGCCGTTCGCTTTCTTGATCTCGGCAAAACGTTTTGCGGTATAGTCGATCGCTTCCTTCCACTCGACTTCAACCAGCTTGCCTTCCTTGCGGATGAGCGGTTTTTTGAGTCGGTCCGGATGGTTGACAAAATCAAGGCCGAACCGTCCCTTTACACACGACGACCCGAGGTTCGGGATACCTTCCGCGCCTTTGACCTTGGCAATTTTACCGTCCTTGATCCAGAGTTCCAGTTGGCAACCGACACCGCAATAGGGGCAGGTGGTCACGGCCTTCTTATGTATATCCTTGGCCTTGATCTTTTCGCCATACACCGGCTTCTCCATCAGGGCGCCGACAGGACACGTCTGGACGCACTCACCGCAACCGTCGCATTCGGATCCATCCCAGGAGGCTGTGCCGGCGACAACGTGGCTGTGGATACCGCGACCGGCCATGCTCAACACGCCCTTGCCCTGGATCTCGTAACAAACCTTGACACAACGTTCGCACTTTATGCATTTCGAGGAATCATACAGCAATACCGGCGACGAGGAATCGGGAGACTGGTGGATTTCCTTCCAGACGCTGGCAAACTTGCGTTTCGGGGTGTCCATTCCATAGCGGAAGGCCAAATCCTGGAGCTGGCAATCACCATCTTTTTCACAGGTGATACAATCATCATTGTGTTCCGACAGCAACACATCAACCAGCATGGCACGGGTGTCTTCCAGTTGCTTGTCGAAAGCCGTGACCTTCATCCCTTCCTCAACCTTGACAAGGCAGGATGGCGTCATAGCCGGGCGTCCTTCGATCTTGACCATGCACAGACGACAGTCTCCGGTAGGTGTCACTTTTTCGTTGAAACAGAGCCCCGGGATATCGAAACCATTATCGCGGGCCACCTTGAGCAGGTTGGCGCCTTTCTCGGCCTTGATTTCTTTTCCGTCGATCCAGATTGTTATCGTTTCCGACATGAATGCCTCCATTAGGATATCTCGCTGTGGCCGGCGGCCTGTTCAAATTCATCCCTGAAATTGTCTATCGCGCTCTTGACAGGCGCCACGATTGACTGCCCGAGCGGGCAGAGTGAGGTACGCTGCATCGTCTCGGCCAGATCGAGCATGGTATCTATATCTTCCACCCGCCCCTGGCCTTCGCGCAGCTTCCACGCCAACTGGAGCAGTTGTTGCGTACCGATCCGGCAGGGAGCGCACTGGCCGCATGATTCGTGGGCATAAAACTTGAGGATGGAAAAAAGCATGTCGGGAATCGAGGTGGTTTCGTTCATGACCAGTACAGCGCCCGAGCCGAGTACAGCCTTGTTTTCCTTGAGACTCTCAAAGTCCATGTGCACGTCCAACAGCTTCTCGGGAAGGAAAACCCCGGAAGCGCCCCCAAGCAACGCGGCCTTTAATTTCTTGCCGCCGGCCATGCCTCCGCCGTAGGCAAAGATTATTTCGCGTAACGGTGTGCCCATCTCCACCTCGATCAGGCCGGGTTGCTCGACGTGCCCGAGTATAGTGAACACCTTTGTACCGCTGCACTTTTCCGTGCCCATCGTCCGGAACCAGGCTGCGCCACGGTTGATGATTTCGGGAATGTTGGCCAGGGTTTCGACGTTGTTTACCGCGGTGGGCATTTGCCACAAGCCGTTGGTTACCGGATACGGCGGTTTGATGCGCGGATTTCCGCGCTTGCCCTCGAGCGACTCGATGAGGGCAGTCTCGTCTCCACAGACATAGGCGCCGGCGCCGATCTTGATCTGGATGTCGAAAGCAACACCGGTCTCCAGCACGCTCGGACCGAGCAGGCTGTATTCCCGGGCCTGGTCGATGGCTTGTTGCATGCGTTGTATGGACAACTTATACTCGCCACGCACATAGATGTAGCCCTTGGTCGCTCCGATGGCGTAGCCGCCGATTATCATGGCCTCGATGAGCTTGTGCGGGTCACCTTCAAGGATCAGGCGATCCTTGAAGGTGCCAGGCTCGCCCTCATCGGCATTGCAGATGATGTACTTCTGGTCGCCAGCAGCCTTGCGGGTCGATTCCCACTTGAGGCCGGTTGGAAATCCGGCACCGCCGCGGCCACGCAACCCTGCTTGCTTGATAATGTCGATGACAGCTTCAGGCGTCATTTTTTCGCTTAAAATCTTCTCGACGGCCCGATAGCCACCGGTAGCCAGGACTTCCTGGATGTCCTCCGGGCTCATTTTCCACGACTTGTCGAGTACCACCCGTTTTTGCTCGCGGGTCAAGCCGGTGGTGTGCATCGACTTTATACCGCCCTGGATATCCAGAGCAGCGTGTTTAAGCGATGGCGGGATACGGCCCTTCAGCAAATGCTCCTCGACGATGAGGGAAACATCACTTGGCCGGACATTGGTATAAAACATGCGGTCCGGATAAACGACCAGGATGACGCCCTTTCCGACGATACCGACCGTACCGGACTCGACAACCTTTACTTCGTTGCCGAGGCCTTGCTCGGCGATATTCTTCTCCAGGCGCCGTTTCACTTCGAAGACACCTGACTGGACGGTACCCTCGTCGACCGGAACCAGGATATGGGTTCGGTAGATGCTCATTTCACCCTCCTCAAGTCCTCGATGATCTCATGGACCCGTGAAGTCGTCAGGTTGCCATACACTTCGTCATCGATCATCATGGCTGGCGCCACACCGCAGACGCCGAGGCAGGAGGACATTTCCAGGGTGAACAGGCCATCGGTAGTGGTACCACCGAAGCTGATGCCGAGAACCTTGATCAGTTCCTTGGCCACGTCGGTCGAGCCCAGCAAGTGGCAAGGCGGCGACTGGCAGACCCGTACAATATGGCGCCCGCGCGGCTTGAGGCTGAACATTGTATAAAACGATGCGACGCCGTAAACATAACCCTCGGTCAAGCCCATGTGAGCCGCAACGGCAGCAAGACTCTCGGCGTTCAGGTAGTGCTCGTCATTGGCATCCTGCAGCTCGTGCAACAGCGCCAACAAGTTTTCAGCGCCTTTGCCGTATTTCCGCAGAATCTCGTGCGTGTTAATGGTTTTATTCATAACATGTCCTCTATCCGCGGCACGCCAGTTGCGGCAGGTTTGAGCACATCTGGCTGATTGCGATCGCAATGCAGACAGCGCCGGGCTTCCTCGATGGCTTCCTCCAGCGACAGTCCCCGGTTGACCTCCATGGCCATTTTGGTTATACGGCTCTCCGCCCACTCCAAATGGGGTAAGTGGCGAGGTAGTGGTTTGAGGTACGCTTCCTCATCGTAGGCTACCGTCACCGGTTGCCTCGGCCGGTCAAACAACTTCCCGTCATAGCCGAAGAACTTGTCGATATGTCTGGCAGCCAGGCGGCCCTGGGCAACGCTCTCGATGACCGTCGACGGATTGATGGCGTCGCCACCGGCAAACACGCCCGGCAAATTGGTGGCGCCGGAGCCCGGATCAACCGCGATATGACCTCGGCGGTCGAGATTCAGCTTGCCGCCGGTGAGACCGAGGCTAAGCTTCTGCCCCAGGCAGGGGATAATGAGGTTGGCGCGGATATTATATTCACTACCATCCACCGGTATCGGCCTACGGCGGCCGGAATCGTCAAAATCACCCAGCTTGGTCTTGATGCAACGGATGGCGCTGACCTTGCCGTTGGATTCGACGACCCGCAGCGGATTGGCCAGGAAGTCCATTTCGATGCCCTCTTCCTCGGCATCGACAACTTCGTCGAGCTGGGCTGGCATCTCGGTACGTGTGCGGCGATAGACAATACGAACGTTGTGGGCTCCGAGCCGTTTGGCGGTACGGGCTGCATCCATGGCCGTCGAACCCCCGCCGACCACAACCACGTCCGCGCCGACCTCAAAGGCTTCGCCAAGGTTCACCTTGCGCAGGAAGTCGATACCGCTGATGACACCGGGTAATTCGGAACCATCGATACTCAATGGCTGTGCCTGGTGAGCGCCAGTGCCGACAAAGACGGCCTGGAAGCCTTGCGCCATCAGGGCTTCGATCGAATCGACCGGCGTGCCAAGGCGGATTTCCACACCGGCCCTCTCGATGACCGATATTTCCGCTTCCAGTTTGTCTTTGGGCAGACGGTAATCCGGAATGCCGACTTTCATCATGCCCCCGGCCACCGGCAGGGATTCGAAAACCACCGGCGAGTAGCCAAGGCGCGTCAAGTAGAATGCGCAGGCCAGACCGGCAGGACCTGCACCGATGACCGCGACGCGCTCCTTTTTGGGCTTCTTGGGCGGTGTGAAGCCCATGCCCTGGTCGATGGCCCAGTCGGCAAACAAGCGCTTGACCTCGCGGATGGCGATCTGTTCGTCGTACTTGCCGCGAGCGCATTTTTTCTCGCAGAAAGCCGGACAGACGCGGGCGCAGACGATGGGAAAGGGATTGTGCTCCATGTGCTTGAAGTAGGCTTCCATCAGCTTGCCATCGCCCATGTATGAAATGTAGGCGGCGGCATCGACGTTGGCCGGGCAGGCATTTTCGCACGGGGCGTTGTACAGCGCAGCGCAAACACCAGGTAAACATTTTTTGTTCTGGATGTGCTCCAGATACTCGTGCTTGAAATACCTGAGGGTGGAGATTACCGGGTTTGGAGCGGCCTGCCCCAATCCGCACAACGACGAGGCGCGCACAGTGTACGCCAGCGACTCGAGTTTCTCGAGGTCTTCCATGGTCCCCAGGCCGTTTGTGATTTTCTCGAGAAGGCTGTGCATGTGCTTGAGGCCTACGCGGCAGGGCACGCATTGACCACAGGATTCCTCGAGCGAGAATTCCAGAAAGTACTTGGCCATGTTGACCATGCAGGAATCCTCGTCCATCACTATAAGGCCGCCCGAGCCCATTATCGAGCCCAGTTGTTTTAGTGATTCGTAATCGATGGGGGTATTGAGGAACTT
>CAZKJA010000105.1:0-10495 GCA_964552925.1 uncultured Treponemataceae bacterium | reverse complement strand
TGGTGCACGCGGAGGCCGATCTGCCTCTCCGTTATTCCCAAACGCCTTGCCGCGGAAGCCATGTTCCCGCTTGAAATCTTCAAGGCCTCGACAATAAGCTCCTTCTCCAGCCTGCTGAGAGCCGCTTCCAGGGTGGTCGTCGGCTCGGTATGCGTCGATTGGGCGGACTGCAGGCTTGGGGGCAGATGGTACGAATGGATGACCATGTCCGTCGACAGGATGACCGCGCGCTCGATGCAGTTCTCCAGTTCCCTCACGTTCCCCGGCCAGTGGTAGCTCGTGAAAAGGTCGATCGCGGGGCTGGATATCCGCTTGATCGGCTTGTCGTTCTTGCGCGAATATTTCTCGGTGAAATGGTCGGCCAGGAGCATTATGTCGCTCTTCCTCTCACGGAGGGGCGGCACGAGTATGGGGAAGACGTACAGACGGTAGTACAGGTCCTCGCGGAAGCGTCCGGCTTTGATTTCCGCTTCAAGGTCGCGGTTGGTGGCGGCGATGAGGCGGACATCGACCTTGATTGTTTCTGATCCGCCAATCCGCTCTATTTCCCTTTCCTGCAGCACTCGAAGCAACTTGACTTGTATGGCGGTCGACAATTCGCCGATTTCGTCAAGGAACAGAGTGCCGCCGTTGGCCATCTCGAATCTGCCCTTGCGCAAGCCTATAGCCCCGGTGAAGGAGCCTTTTTCATGCCCGAACAGCTCGCTCTCTATGACAGATTCGGGCAGGGCCGAGCAGTTCACCTTTATCAGGGGGCCCGCGGACCTTTTGGATGCCTTGTGGATCTCTGCGGCGACGAGTTCCTTGCCCGTACCGCTTTCTCCCGATATCAACACAGTCGCATCGCTCGGGGCCACTTGGGAGATCAGTTCATGGATGGCGCGCATCGGTGCGCTCGTACCTAAAAGGGTGCCTCCCTCCGGGCCGGTTTCCGGCCCGCTTGGCTGCCACGGCCCATCGGGTTTGAGCTCGGCAAACTCGGGGTCCCCGAGCTTGTTCCGCAATTGCTCCTCGATAATACGCTCGCGCAGCTTGGCCGAATCGGCAATGAGCATTGCCACCCGCTCGAGTATCGTCCTGTCCGCGTCGAGCATTCCATCGAGGGTTTTCTCGTCCCCGTCATGGCGCCGCTCCGCGCTCAGCGTTCCAATGACCGCGCCTCCCGACGGGATGGGGATGCAGTGGAACGCCAGCCTGGCCAGATCCGCCTGCGGGCGGTCCCCCGCCCGGTTGAGGAAGCGGGGTTCCAGCGATAGATCCGGGATGGTGACGGCGATTCCCGATTCGAACACCTTGCCGATTATGCCTTCGCCCAGACGGTATTGGCCGCGTTGCTTGGCAGCCGGAGACAACCCGTGGGCTTCCTCGATCCTGAGCATGCCCACGGAGCGGTCGAGAAGCGTGACTATTCCGCGGGTCAGCCCCGCCTTGGTCTCGAGGACGTCGAGGAGCGGTCCCAAGGCACCCCTGAGGTCGACGTGCCTGTCGAGTATCCTGGAGATGTCGAAAAGGAGGTTCAGCTCTTCGAGTTCACGCCGGTAGTCAGCGGTCGGGTCGTTCTTGTTCTTCAATGCCATGCCGCGATGATGCTACAAATATGTAGGAAAGTTCAAGGCCTCATTTTAAAAGCGTACGACCCGATCCGCGATATCCTTCACGAGGCCTTCGTCGTGGGCGCTGAATACGATTGTAGTGCCGTCCTTCTTGAGTTCGAGGAGGAGGGATCTGACCGCCGTTTCGCTGTCGGCGTCGAGGCTCGAGGTAGGCTCGTCGAGGAGCAGCACGTCCGCCCCCGCCGCTACGGCGCGCGCCACGGCTACCCGCTGGGTCTCGCCGCCCGAGAGCTTGGCCGCCTCCCGCAAGAGCAATGCCTCGATGCCGAACCTGACGGCGACGCGATCGATTCGCTCTCCGGCATCCCCGCGCGGGATGCGCTTGAGCCTGAGCGCGTATTCGAGGTTGTCACGTACGGTACCCGCGAACAGGATAGGGTGCTGGTGCACATAGACGCTGCGGAGCCGCAGGTGGGGGTTGCGCCTGAGCGGCAGGCCCATGAACTCGATTGTGCCGTCGTAGGGTCCGAGGAGCCCGTTGAGCAGCTTGAGCATTGTCGTCTTGCCGGAACCGTTGGGACCCGTGAACGCGACGGTTTCGCCCGCGCGTATCTCGAGACCTTCGCATGCGACGGCCAGCTTGCGTTCGTACCGGAACGCCAGCCTGGAGACCCTGAACACGGGGACTTCAGGCATCGCGGACCACCAGGTGGGACAGGAAGTTGACGGCGAGCGCGAGGGTCAGAAGGGCCAGGCCCAGCGACAGGGCCCTCTCGAACTCGCCTTTGCCGGCGTCGAGCGCTATAGTCGTCGTCATTGTCCGCGTGTACCAACGGATGTTGCCGCCCAGCATCATCGACACGCCAACCTCGCCTGTGACCCTGCCGAATGCCGCGAGGATAGCCTGCGTGATGACGTACCGGCCTTCGCGCATTATCGCGACCATGCGGCGTAGCGGTCCCGCGCCGAGTGTCAGCAGGGTTTCATTGTAACGATGGTCCAACTTTTGGAGCCCGGTGTACGTCATTGCCGCGACGAGGGGGAAGGCGAGCACCGCCTGCCCGAGAATCACGCCGCCGGGGGCGTAGAGAAGGTCGAGGTGCCCGAGCGGACCGGAGCGGGAAATGAACGAGTATACGAAAAGACCGACGACGACTGTCGGCACTGCCATTATGGCGTTGACCAAGGCAACCGCCACACGCTTGCCCCTGAAGCGTCCCAGGAACAGGATCGCTCCCAGGGGTACGCCGGGCACGGCGGAAGCCAGGGTCGACCATAACGAGAATCTCAGCGTCGTCGCTATCGTCCACCAGGTTTCGCGGTCGCCCCGCACGAGCAGGGCGAACGCCTCGAGCATCGAATCCACGGCTCAGGGCTTGTAGTTGGGGAAGAACATCGTCTGCCCGCCGAGCTTGAAGCCGGCGATAGTCTCCTGGCCGCGCTTGCTCGTCAGCCATTCGAGGAAAGCCTTGGCGCCGAACGCGTTTATGGCAGTGTTCTTCGCGGGGTTGACGGTGATGACGCCATACGGGTTGAAGAGCCCGGGATCGCCCTCGTAACAGATCGCGAGGCTTGTCTTGTCCTTGACCGCGACCCAGGTCGCGCGGTCGGTCAGAGTATAGCCCTGCATGCCGTCGGCCATTATGATGCACTGCTCCATGCCCTGACCGGCTTCCTTGTACCAGGTACCGCCCGTCGCCGCGCCGGCCGCCTTCCAGATCGACAGCTCCATCACGTGCGTGCCCGACTTGTCCCCGCGCGACACGAAGGGAGATTGCGCGGCGGCTATCTTCGCGAACGCGGCCTTGGAATCGACCGAGCCCTTGAGCCCGGCTGGATCGGCATCAGGGCCGACCACGACGAAGTCGTTGTACATGACGTCCCGCCGGATAGCCCCGTGGCCGGCCTTCATGAAGGCGTCCTCGAGGGCGCGGGCGTGGACCAGCAGCACGTCGGCGTCGGCATTCTCGCCGAGCTTGAGCGCCGCGCCGGTGCCAACCGCGACGACGTCGACGGTGTAGCCCGTGTCCGCCGTGAAGAAGGGAAGTATGTAGGTGAGAAGGCCCGAGTTCTCGGTGCTTGTCGTGGTGGCGAGCCTGACCCTCGGGTTGGCCGGAGTGGGCTTGCCAGTCGCGGCAGCGGTTTCCGGTTCCTTGGCGCCACCGGCAAAAGCCTGGGCGGAAACGAATGCGAGGGCCGTGGCGAAAAGCGCGGCGCGGACAATAGTCCGCCTTGAGGAGAGATGCATGGTGTCCCCTTTCCGATGCCCTTTGGGCGGGAGGTCGCTTGAACCCCTCTTCCCGGGCGGGAGGCGACGGAGTTTCCTCCGTCACCCGTCGACCCTGTCGCCTTCGTCACCGCCCTTGCGGTATCACCGCGGTACAGTGGAGTAGGGCAACAGGGCTCGGAGATCGTTGTCGATGAAGTGACCGGCCCATACGGGCCGCTCGCCCGGCATCGGTGCGCGATGCGTCGGGTACGCGATGATATACGATCTTTTAGATCGCGGTCAATGAATAGATATGTTTTTATGGATCAGCGGCCGCGAGGCAATACCGCGTGGTATACTGCCGCATGGCATTTTGCCATGCCGAGCCGTGAAAAAAAGTGGAGCAAAGCCCATGCCGCTAACAAAACTTGTCGAATGCGTTCCCAATTTCAGCGAAGGTCGCGACAAGGCGGTGATCGACGCCATAGCCGCATCGATATCGTCGGTCGCAGGGGTCAAGCTCCTCGACGTCGATCCGGGAGCCGATACAAACCGTACAGTCTATACCTTCGTCGGAAGCCCTGAAGCGGTTATCGAAGCCGCCGTCCGTTCCGCGGCTGCGGCCCGTCAGCTCATCGACATGTCCAGGCATCATGGCGCCCACCCGAGGATGGGCGCCCTCGACGTGTGCCCGTTCGTGCCCGTCACCGGCGTGAGCATCGACGAATGCGTGGAGATCGCGAAGTGGGCCGCCGGGCGCATCGCGGCCGAGCTCTCTGTGCCTGTCTACCTGTACGAGCACGCCGCGAGCCGGCCTGAACGCAGGAGCCTCGCCGACATACGTGCGGGCGAGTACGAGGCCTTGCCCGATAAACTGTCGCGGCCCGAATGGGCGCCCGATTACGGCCCTGCGACCTTCGTCCCCGGCTGGGGGGCGACCGTCGTCGGGGCCCGCGACTTCCTGATTGCATACAACGTCAACCTGAACACGCGGGACAGGAAACTTGCAAACGATGTGGCCCTGTCGGTGCGCGAAGGCGGACGCGCGGCCAGGGATGAAAACGGCGCGGTTTTAAAGGATGCAGCCGGCAAGAACGTGATGGTACCCGGCCGGCTCCGGAACGTACGCGCCATAGGCTGGTATATCGACGCATACCGCATGGCGCAGGTGTCGATAAACCTGACCGACTACAAGGAGACGGCGCTGCACACCGTCTACGAGACTGTAAAGGAAGAGGCAGAGAAACGCGGGCTTTCGGTCTGCGGCAGCGAACTGGTCGGGCTGGTACCGCTCGAGCCCCTCCTCGAAGCCGGACGGTACTACCTCGGCAGGATGGGCAAGAGTCCAGGCGCGCCGGAAAAAGAACTCGTAGGGTTAGCCATCACGACGCTCGGGCTGGACTCGGTGGCGAGCTTCGACCCGAGGAAGAAAATCGTCGATTACGTCGCCCGCCCTTCGGATCCGCTATTGGAAATGGGAACAGGCGCGTTTGTCGACGAGGTATCGAGCGACTCTCCGGTGCCCGGGGGCGGTTCGGTGTCCGCGCTCGCCGGCGCCTTGGGCGCGGCACTCGCCGCGATGGTCGCGAACCTGACTGTGGGCAAGAAAGGGTACGAGCCGCAGTGGCAGGCGATGTCGGAGCTGGCAGTGCGCGCGCAGGCTGTCAAGGATCGCCTCGCGCGCGCAGTCGACTTGGACACCGTCGCGTTCAACGCGGTGATGGAGGCGATGAAGCTGCCGAAGGCGACCACGGAGGAGAAAGCCACCCGCGAGTCGGCATTGCAAGAGGGGTACAAGACGGCCGTAGAGGTGCCGCTGTCGACCGCGGAAGCCTGCCTCGAGGCGCTTGAACTCGCCCTGCTTTCGGCCGCCGGCAACAGGAACTCGGCCTCGGACGCCGGCGTTGCCGCCTTGATGGCCAGGGCCGGCGCCCACGGGGCCGCGCTCAACGTCCTCATAAACCTGGGCTCGATACACGACGCGGAGTACGCCGACAGGATGCGAGCCAAGGTCGCGTCCTTGCGCGCGCGGGCCGACGAGTTGTGCGATGAAGCGGTGCGGGCGGTGGAGGCGAGTTTCGGGTGAGGCAACATGGAATTCAATGAGAAATTACAGCATCTGAGGGCCAAGACAGGATTGACCCAGGAACAACTGGCGGAGAAACTTTTCGTTTCCAGGGTGACGGTTTCAAAATGGGAATCAGGGCGCGGTTACCCCAATATCGAATCGTTGAAGCTTTTGGCTAGAGTCATGTCCGTGTCGATCGACGAGATGCTTTCCAGCGATGAAATTCTCTCTATCGCGGAGAATCAGGCTGTGGAGGCTTCAAGAGGTATCAATTCACTGGTCTTCGGCATCGTCGATGTCATGATCGTGCTGCTTTTGGTACTGCCGCTCTTCGGTAATCATTATGGCGACCGCGTCGGATTCGTCGCCTTGCCGGGGCTGACCAGCGTTTCGTGGTACATAGTGTCGGCGTCCTACCTGGCCATAATCGTGACCGCTCTGTTCGGTGTGATGGAACTAGCGATGCAGAATTTCAGGAATCAATTCTGGCTTCGCTTCAAACTACCCGTTTCTTCGTGCCTGTCGGTGTTCGCGGTCCTTTTCTTCATCATGACCCGACAGCCTTATGTCAGCTCGTTCGTGCTGTGCATGCTGCTGCTCAAGGGAATTCTGCTCATAAAGCATCGATGATACTAAAAGTATCACAAAAGTAAACACATGTTTCTGGTCGCTCCCGTCTTTCGGTGGCTTACTGCCGCTGAACGGGAGGATCTGCATGATCAAACGAATATCATTGCTGTCAATGGCCGCCTTGCTCGCCGTGGCTACAGCGCTCGCACAGGAGAATGTCTTCGATGGAAATGAGGGCGGCCGACCATTCCACCTTGATCTGGTACTCGATGGCGTCCTGCTCGGGACAGCGGTCGGTCTTGATGGAACCGTATTCTACATGGATGAGGTTGCGCATGTAAATCAAATCGCTTTTGGCGGTACTGTCCTGGATGCATCGCAAGTAAATCGGTTTGACCGACTTTTCATGAATCCCTATTCCAGGGGACTCAAGTCAGTCGGATCGGGATTGTCGCTTGCCTCCATCCTGATGCCGGCGATATTGTTCGCGACGCCGAAGGATGAATGGATCACCATCGGGACCATGTACGCCGAGACGATGCTCATGGCGTACGGGCTCAAGGAGCTGGGAAAGGTGTGCGTGAATCGTGCGCGGCCCTACATGTACTTCAGCGGTTTTCCCCAGGATTCGGTGGATGACGGCGACTGGAGCAATGCCTTCCCGTCTGGCCACTCGACACTCGCCTTTGCGGGCGCCTCGTTCACGAGTTACGTATTCACTGAATATTTCCCCGATTCTGTCATGAAGATTCCGGTGATTGCGACTTCCTGCACTCTCGCCTTGGGAACGGCGGCCTTCCGGATCGCCAGTGGAAACCATTTCATCACCGATGTGATCGCCGGCGCCATGATCGGGACCGTGTGTGGTCTGCTTGTTCCTTGGCTCCATACCGTCGGCTCCGATTCTGGAGACGGATATGAAGGAGAATTGAAAATAGCGGTTCAAGCCGCGCCGACGGGGATTCTTGTCTCCTTTCGATTTTAGCACTGGAAGTACATCATGAAGCTCAAGAGAATGCGTTTCAATCATGTCGTTACGGCGAGTCTTTTTCTTGCATTCATACTGTTTACCGCTTTGACCAGGATTGTGGATGTAAAGCCAATCGGCCCAAATGGATCAAGCGTTGGATTTGCGAAGGTCAATCAATTGGTATTCGATCGACTTGGCGTCAATCTTTTTTGGTATACCCTGACTGACTGGCTTGGGTTGGTCGCGATCGTTTTCGCATGCGGCTTCGCGACGCTCGGACTGTGTCAGCTCGTGAGGCGTGGAAGCATCAAAGCCGTAGATCCCGATATTCTATTGCTCGGGCTGTATTACCTGGTGGTCATGGGTTGTTATGCGCTGTTCGAGACTGTCGTCATCAATTACCGACCCGTAACGTTGCATGGAAGCCTCGAACCGTCGTATCCATCAAGCCACACCATGATCGTCGTTTGCATCATGGTTACGGCGATGGGGCAATTCCATCATCGACTGCGGAATATTTGCATCATTCGGGTGATCGACGCTTTTTCGTCTCTGATAATCGCCGTCACCGTCGTTGGCCGGCTCCTGTCGGGAGTACATTGGTGTACGGACATCGTGGGAGGGCTGATTCTGTCCGCCGCGTTGACCATGCTCCATCATTGGGCAAGTACGATTGGATTGATGAAAATGCGACGGCGTTGAGCATGGTCAACGTTATGCATTCGTTTTAGACACACTGGTGGTTTCACGAATGAACCGTCACGTGGTTGCCGGATACGGGATTTCCTGAGAGGATACCGTCATGGGCAGGTCTGTTCCGTCATTGCATTTGTCATCTTCTTTCCGGTACGCCATACTGAAAGACTGTCAAGGAGAGTAGATGAAATTCGTTACGAGGCATTTCTACGTGGTATTCCTCGTGCTGATGATCATCCTCTGCGCTATAAGCATAGGCGTGTCTTTCTGGGCTGTCAGCAACGCGGAACGCCTGCATGCGGATCTGGTCAAAGACCAGATCTACGGTTTGAAGAAGACCTTTCTGCACGATACCGTGCAGAACATGATACAGAATATCGCCAGGCTGAGGATCGATAACCGTCGGCGCGCGCAATCCGAAGCGGAACAACTGGTCGATGACCTTAGGCTCCTGTATCGACTCGATCCCTCAGGCTTCGGGTGAAGCGCCAGGGATTTGCTGGCTACCCAGGAACACAAGGGGACACTGCGCATGAGGCTGGAGCGCCAGCCGGGCGGGGACCTCGTGTTCTCTTCCGCAGCGCATCGGGCGTCCTGCCCGTTCATCGACCTTGGACCCTACAGGCTCTTCATCGAGGTTGAGGAGGCGTGGGTCGACCGCGTGACCAAGGCGATGATCGCCGACATCATCCATTCCCAGTCGTTCGAGTACAACGGCTACCTCTGGGTAAACGAGGTCGTCGACTGGGACGGCGGCGACGGGTACGCGATCAGGCGGATACATCCCAACCTCCTCGATACCGAGGGTTGCCTGCTCTCCACGAAGATGACCGATATCAAGGGCAACACGCCGTACCTGACCGAGCTTCTGGGCATCAAGAAGGATGGGGAGCTCTATTACCGCTATTACTTCAAGCGCAAGGGCAGCGATGAGATCGACGAGAAGTTGACGTATGCGGCGCTGTACCCGGACTATGGCTGGATAGTCGCCATGGGCATGCACATAGAGGATATTGAGACGTACGCGTTGACCGTACGCGAGGCCAGTTCGGAGCTCAACGCACGCGTCATCATGATGGTGATATTGCTGCTCGTGCTCTTCTTCGGCTTAGGCATTGCGTTGCTCATCGTCGCCGGCCGCAGGTTTATGGAAAATTCAGCCCGGGAGATACGTACGGAATCGAACACCGACCCGCTGACCGGGGCGCTCAACCGGCGGATAGGCGGGCAGTACTTCTCCGATATCTTCACGGCTTTCAAGTTCGGCAAGCCGTCACCCATGGTCTTCAGTATCGACCTGGATGACTTCAAGCGCATCAACGATACCTTCGGCCATGAAGCGGGGGACGTCGTGCTTCGTTCCGTCGTGGATTTGGTCAAGCAGACGATGCGCGCTAGCGATTTCCTGTTCAGGTGGGGCGGTGAGGAATTCGTGCTCGTATATACCGGGGTAACGCCGAGTGATGTCTTCCGGCTGGCCGAGCGCCTGAACCGCCAGGTTGCGGAAGCCGCGATATTGCTAGGCGCGGCGAACTCCGTCGACGACCATTCCGGCAAGCCGGAGGCTCTGCCTTCCACCGTCTGCGATAGCGAGGAGGATACGGGCTTCTCCTGTGTTGACGAGGACAGAGAGCGCATCGTTCATGTCAGCATCTCTATCGGCGCCTCGTGGTTCGTGCTGTCTGACACTTGCTATGAGGATGCGATCAAGCGGAGTGATCAGGCCTTGTACCGCGCCAAAGCGGATGGCAAGAACTGCGCGAGAGTCGAGCCGGCATAGGGGAGGCGTGGCTTGGACGGCGCTCCTTCCGAGTCGAAAATCAGGATGGGCGCGGCAATTTTGAGCTGCGTATAGAATGCCTATAGCATGTATCGTCGGCATCAATGCAGGAGGTTGTATGAAAAAAATGGCGTGCATCATTCTGATTGCCCTGCTGTCATTTGCGTCAAACAATACTACCTACGCCGATGGCCCGTTGGAGGAAAAACACCACAACGTGCTGATCGAATCGAATCTTTCGTATTTGCTGTTAAGCGCGTTGTCGACAAACGAGAGCAACGTCCTTCTGGTTTTGCCTCTGTACTCGCAAATTGCTTGTACCCCATTGGTCGGCATGGATGTGTCACTGGTCTTCATCTTCAATGAAAACGAAAAGACAACCGAAGACAATGCAATGCTCTTGATGGAAGCGGGAGTATCGATTCATCCAAACCGGAGTTTGCATGGTTGGACAATCGGCGTGCTGCCGGGCTTGATATATTCGTTCGATTCAAGGACAGCCGGATTTTCCGTATTGGTGAACGGCGGCTACCAGTGGGTTCTCGGAAATGGCCTGGTCCTGGGCGCGCTGGTGGGCGGGCGGTATGTGCGTATAGATGGATATATGGTCATTCCCGATATCGCATTGAATATCGGCTGGGAAAAAAAA
>CAZKJA010000104.1:0-10518 GCA_964552925.1 uncultured Treponemataceae bacterium | reverse complement strand
CCGACCCGACCCGGGCCGGCCCCATCCCGTTCCGATACCGGAGCAAGCAGTGTTCACCAAGGACAAGATCCTGAAATTCCTGTTGGCGGTAGCTGCCTTCGCGATCGTCGACGCTTGGATATTCATTACAGTCAGAACATCGATACGCGACAATGCCGCCGTGAACCGGGAGAAGGCCCTCGTGCTGCTGGCCCGGAGCGCCCCGGAAGACGTCGCCCTGATGGACGAATGGCTGGCATCGGTCGGCGATTCGCTTCCCGGGGGCGCCGCTGTCTACCTTGTCCCCTCGGTAGACGATCCCGACATGTACGAAATCCTTGCCGACAACGGCTCCGTACTGGAGACCTGGAAAAGCCTCGCCGAAACCGAAGACGCGAAGAAGGGCCTGGAATCGGCTTACTACTTCGAGAATTACGCATCGAAGATCAAGGCCGAGCTCGATGGCGAGGCTGTACGGCTATTCTACGCTCCTATCACCGACGACTCGCAGAGCGAGCTCCTGGGCATCGCGGTATTCTTCGCCCCCGAGACCGCCGACGCCGGCATCGAACGCCTCCTCGTCACCTTCGCCCTCGGAGCTTTCGCGCTGTTCGCCGCGCTCACCGGCGTCTCGCGCTTCTCGCGCGACGCGACCGTGGGCTTCTCGGTACTCACGCTCGCGGGGCTGTCGATCGTATTCATAGTGTTCCCGCTCGCCGAGGCGTTCAGGCTGTCGCTCATGGTCGACGGCGAGCTGTCGCCGGCGATCTGGATCGACGCGCTTTCGGGCGCCCACCTCGAGTCTCTGTGGGGCTCGATACAACTTGGCATCTGGACCGCTACCACGTCGACGCTGGTCGGGTTCCTGTTCGCGTTCGTCATCCACCGCACGAGCGCCCGAGCCAAGAAATTCCTGTCGGCGATTGCACAGCTGCCGGTCATATCGCCGCCCTTCTCGCTCACCCTGTCAATCCTGCTCCTGGCGGGCAACAACGGCCTCATCACGAAGCAGTTGCTCGGCCTCCAGAACTTTTCCATATACGGCCTGGGCGGCCTGGTTCTGGTACAGACGATTGGCATGTTCCCAATAGCCTTCCTGACGCTCGCGGGCGTGCTTCAGGGCCTGGACGCGACGCTCGAGGAGGCGGCGCTCGACCTGAACGCCTCGCGCGGCGCGGTGTTCCGCACCGTCACCCTGCCGCTCGCCGTCCCGGGGCTCCTTTCCGCCTGGCTGCTCGTGTTCACCAATTCGCTGGCCGACTTCGCCAACCCGCTGCTCCTCGCGGGCAACTACCGCGTGCTGTCTGTCGAGGCGTACATACAGGTGACAGGGCGAAACGACCTCGGCGGCGGCGCAGCTCTGTCCCTTTTGTTGCTCCTGCCCACGCTTACCGCGTTCTTCGTCCAGCGCAACTGGGTGTCCAAGCGCTCGTTCGTCACGGTGACAGGCAAGCCCAACCTTAAGCTTGTCGAGATAGCCTCGCCAGCCGTCCGGCGCTTGATGACCGCTGGCGTCTGGCTGATCGTCGCCTTCGTCCTGTCGCTGTACGGCACGATAGTCGCGGGCTGCTTCGTCAAGAACTGGGGAATAGACTACAGCTTCACCCTGTCGAACATCAGCGAGGCGCTGTCGCGGGGCAAGGACGCAATCCGGGATACCTTCTCGCTCGCCGCGATGGCGACCCCGGTCGCCGGGATCATAGCGATGGCGGCTGCGATGATATTCGTTCGCAAGACCTTCGCCGGCAAGCGCGTGCTCGAGGCGGTGATGATGACGCCGTTCGCGGTGCCCGGCACGCTGCTCGGCATCGCGTACATCCTGGCGTTCAACAAGGCGCCCTTCGTGCTCGTCGGCACCGGCGTGATAATAGTGATCAACTACATAGTGCGCGAGCTACCGGTCGGCATCGAAGGCGGCGTCGCGTCGCTGCGGCAGATTGACCCGTCGATTGAGGAGGCCGCGCGCGACCTGGGCGCTGACGAGGGCATGGTGTTCCGGAGCATAGTGTTGCCGCTCGTCCGGCCGGCTTTCATATCGAGCATGTCGTACACCTTCGTGCGCTCGATGACGGCGGTCAGCGCCGTCATATTCCTGATCTCGGCGCGTTGGTACCACATGACCGTGCTCATCTACAATTTCTCGGAGAACCTGAGGTTCGGCCTTGCGAGCGTGCTCGCGACGACCTTGATAATCATCGTGATGGCCACTTTCGGCATCATGCGGCTGCTCGTACGCGACACGGGAGCCTTCGACAAGACGATTAGCAGATAGGCGGAGCGTAACCATGGCAAAGGAACCGGTAGCGGTCACGATAGACCACGTAACGAGGATCTACAAGAACGTGAAGGGACGAGCCGACGTGATAGCCGTCGACGACGCGAGCTTCGTCGTGCAACCCGGCGAACTCGTCACCCTCCTCGGGCCTTCCGGCTGCGGCAAGACGACCACGCTCAGGATGATAGCCGGCTTCGACCTGCCCACCAAAGGAGCGATACGCATCGGGGGCGAGGACGTCAGCGCGCTGCCTCCGAACAAGCGCGACACGGCGACGGTGTTCCAGAGTTACGGCTTGTTCCCGCACATGAACGTCGCGGAAAACGTCGGCTACGGCCTCCGGATCCGAAAAGTGGCAAAATCAGAACTTGACGAGCGCGTCAAGCGCGCCTTGGCGCTCACCGGCCTCGCCGACTACGCGGAGCGCTCGCCGGGCAGGCTGTCGGGCGGCCAGCAGCAACGCGTCGCGCTTTCGCGGAGCCTCGTCGTCGAGCCTGGAGTGTTGCTCCTCGACGAACCGCTCTCGAATCTGGATGCCCTGCTCCGCGAGCAGATGCGCGTCGAGATCCGCCGGATACAGAAATCGCTGGGCATCACCGCCGTATACGTGACGCACGACCGCGTCGAGGCTATGAGTCTCTCCGACCGCGTCATAGTGATGAGGAACGGGAAAATCCGTCAGATAGGTTCGCCGAACACGATCTACGAGAAGCCGGACACGGTCTTCGTCGCGGGCTTCGTCGGCAAGGTGGCGTTCTTTCCGGTCGAAGTGGTCGGGACAGAGGGCGATGCATGCGTTTGCACATTGCGCGGAAAGACAGTGCACGCAGCGTCCTTCGCGTCCGGCGTAGGTGCGGGCAAAGGCGCTGTGCTGATGGCCAGGCCGGAATCGCTGCGCCTGGGCGTCCCGGAAAGGGGCATCGTCGACGGGACGGTCAGGCAGAACGTGTACCTGGGCTCGAGCATCGAATCGTTCGTCACGACCGAGTACGGCGAATTGCTCGTGCAGATCGACGATCCGGCCGGCAAGAAAATTGCCGCCGAAGGCGAGCGGGTCTCCGTGTCGTTCGCGGAGGATCACGTGAGGGTGTTGCCCGAGAACGCAGACTAGACGCGGACCGCTCTTCCAAAAGCGGAGCGCTACGAAATAGGCGTGATCGGAGTCGCGTTGTCCTGGATCTTGAAGTAGCGCAGGAGGCCGAGCACCGAGAACACATCCCGGCACGTCGTCGACATACCGATGATGCTCAGGGAAATGCCTCGCTTTTCCGCTTCCGACTGCAGTCTGACAAGCGAGCCGACTCCGGTCGACGATACGTAGCGTACCGACTCGAGGTTGAGTTCCAGCTTGGTGTCGGGTTCCATGGAGGCCAGCGCGTCCAATGCGCCTGATACGAAGTCCGCCGTGGTTTCCGTGTCGAGGTCTCCCACGACAGTAATCCGGGCAACCCGTCCGCCTTCTGTCTGCCTTTCGAACCTGGCCGATGATCCCGGGTGCCTTTCGCAAAATTCGATGAAATAGTTTTCCACTTCGCTATCCCGTGGAATCCGCGATGGTCTGCGCGCCGCCGGAGAACGATTCAACGGGGCTTCGATACTGATCCGACTTTATATTCATGTCTCAAGATTATATACTTCTTGCCACAATCGTCCAGTAGAGGATGCTTAAATCGGCTGCCGAGCTTTATTGGTCCGCCCGGGGGTGTCGTTCGATGTTTTTGTCAATAATCGTGCTGTCATGGTTCTGGTTCAGCGCCGCAGTGGCATCGCCCGTGGCAATCCTGTATATAATGCTGGATATTGTGGGATTGGGAAGGTTTGCGCGGCCAGCGCTCGGCGCCGCAATCCGATTCTGGGGCCGAGGCATATTGAAGGCGATGGGCGTCCGTACCACAATAAGCGGGCTGGACAACGTGCCTGACGATGAACGGCTCTGCTTCATAGCCAACCACCAAGGCGATCTGGATATAATCTTGATGGTAGCGTACATGCCCAGGCCGGTCGGTTTCATCGCCAAGAGCCAGGCGGCCTGGTTCCCGTTCGTCAACCTCTGGGGTTTCGCGCTCGGCTCGGCGTTCATAGTGAGGAACAACCCCAGGCGGGGAAAGAAAGCCATCGATAGAGGCGTACGGAGCATACGGCGCGGCCACGCAATCGCCATCTATCCCGAAGGGACGCGCAGCCGCGGCCGGGCCATGCTGCCCTTCAAGAAGGGCAGTTTCAAGCTGGCGACACTGGCCGAAGCGACCATCGTGCCGGTGACAATCGACGGATCGTACAAGGCGTGGGAGCAGCACATGCGCATACGGCCAGCCGACGTAAAGATCGTCGTTCATCCGCCGATCCGTACCATGGGAATGAGCCCCGAAGAACGGAGGGCATTGCCCGAACGGGTACGGGATATTATCGCGACGGCCCTCGCGCCTGAGGCTTAAGTCCGCCTTTTCCGCGCGAACACTATCCTGCGCTCGAAGCCGGTCCAATCCATCACGCGGATACCGGCCGCCATCGCGTACTCGAGAAGCCCCAGGTCGTTTGAAACGAGCAGGTCGCAACCCCGCTTGGCCACCGCGGTTATCATGCGGTCGGCTCCGCGCCTGTCGTCTCTCAAGCGAGCTCTGTCCCCTGTGCCTTCAGCCCTGTTCCCGGCAAGCCCAGCTCTGTCCCCGCAACTTTCAGCTCTGTCCCCTTCAGCCCCGGCCGCGGCGGGCGCGCGGAGCGTCGCGCACAGTGTCGCGGCGAGTTCCTGTAGCCGCGCGCGGCGCACGGGGTCGGGTACCGCGGCCAGTTCGCCCAGTTGGACGGGGGAGACTAGCAAGCGCAGGTCGCGCCTGTTCATTAGTTCGGAGACTGCCTCATCATCATCGAGCAGGCGGTCGAAGACGTTCGTGTCCAGCATGACGCGCATGTTCACCGGAGGGGCGCGGCGAACTCGTACAGCAGTACGGCGGCAGCCTGCGACACGTTGAGGCTTTCCAACCGGCCAGCGCCGTCGATGCGCACGAGTTCGGCGCAGGACGAGCGTACGGCGGGCGACAAGCCAGTCTCCTCGTTGCCCAGAAAGAGGGCCAAGCTCCCGCCGGCGATGGCTCCGACGGGTGCCTGCGCGCGGTATTCGCCGAGGCTGCGGGCGCCGCGGTGGTCTGCTCCTATGGTCCAGATCGCGCCTTTGCAGCGGGCGACGAAGCGCGCGGCGGAGTCGTCGGCGTACACCGGTATGTGTTCAAGCGCGCCGCGGGCGACGCGGTAGGCGCTGGTCGTGAGCCGCGCGGCTCCGTCGTCCCGGCCGATCACCAGCGCTGTCCAGCCGAAGAACGCCGCGGAGCGGGCGATCGACCCCAGGTTGTGGTCGTCGCCGACCCTGTCGAGGACGACTATCCTGGCGCCGCGCTTCGACCACGAGCCGACCAGATCGTCGGTAACGGCGGCCGGCGGAGCATCGTCGACCATCGCCACGACTCCCTGATGGTGCGCAGTGCCGCACAGCTTCTCCAGTTCCGTGGCTTCGACGAGCCTGTAGGGCTTGCGTCCGGAGGCGAGCCTCCCGCAGAAATTCCCGAACTCCCGCGCCCTGTCGCTCGTATAAAAAAATCGCCGCACCGCACCCGGCCTCACAGCGACCACGGCGCGGACGGCTTCAAGTCCGCAGACGGCGAGTTCGCGGCGCTGGGCGTTCCTCACGGGCAGGATCTCATGATTTGCGGTCGAGCAGGGTGTCCAGGAAATCGTGGCTCGAACGCAAGGCTCCGAACACCGCGTGGGTGTCCGTGGCGTTCATGGATATCGCCTCGAGCGAATTGAGGCCGTCGCCGAGGGCGAGGGTTTCTTCCTTCGTCGCTCCGGCTATCTGCGCCAGGATCTGGCTGCCCTGCCTGACGTTGCCGGCATTCTCCATGGAATTGGCCCGGACTTCCGCGAACGATTCGCGGAAACGCGTGAACAGGTCGACGAACTCGTCCATCCTGCCGGTTATCGCGGTCACGGCTCCCGAAAGTTCGCCGATGCTCGACTCTATCTGCTTGGCAAAGTCGTTCGTCTGGCCGGCGAGCGTGCGTACCTCGTTCGCGATGATGCGGAAGCCCTTGCCGACGGAACCGGCGCGCGCGGCCTCTATCGAAGCGTTGATCGCCAGGATGTTCGTGCGGTCGGATACGTCCTGGATGGCACCCGTGATACCGGCCACCCCCTTGGTCTTCTCGCTCAGGCCGCTGAACATCGATCCGAGGTCCTTGGCGACCGCCACGCCCCGCTCCACGTCGGCCATGCGCTCGCTGATGTTCGCGGTGAGGTTTTCATTACCCGAGAGGATCTCGGCCATCATCGAGTCTATACGCTCGGCGTTCGAGGCCGTCGACCCGCTGGTGGCGCGGATTTCCTCGAACGCGGCGACTATCGTCGTCAGCCCCGATTCGATCCTGTTCATGGAGTCGTCGAGAATTTCCAGCGAATGCCTCGTGACCGAGGACAGGACCACTCCCTTGTTGTACCCGACGGCGAAACTGTCGATGGCATCGACGAAGTTGGACTCGATTTCGCGGTCCACGGCTACATCCTGTAAAAGGTATCGAGCTCGTCGATACCGCACTTGAGGGCGGACAGCCAATCGAGGAAGGCGCCCACTGCGCCATCCTTGTAGACGGCACCGTGCTGCGGCGCGATCATCGTCGGCCCGAGGCGGCGGACGTTGTCCACCCATCGCTTGGCAACCGTATTCGACACTATCAGGCGCTTGTGAAAGCCCTCGATGAACTTTACATGCTTCTGGAAGTCTTCAACAAATACGTATTCATCGCCGTCCGGGAAAGCGGCAGCGCCTACGTCGCCCGAGAAGATTATTCCCGCGCGCTTGTCGAACAACGACCAGGCGGCGGGCGAATGCATATAATGTGTAGGAACGAACAGAAGTTCGGCGCCCGATCCCAGCCTGAGAGCCTTGCCGGCGCTCTCCACCGAGACTATGCGCGACTGGTCGACAATGCCGAAATGGGGGATGAAGCGTATCCACAACTCGGCGATATATATCTTCGCCGTGGTGACGCCGAGCCACAGCGCGATGCCGCTCGACACGTCAGGATCCTGGTGCGAGAAGAATATAGTATCGATCTTTTCAATCGATATGAACCTGCTCACGGCGGACACGACCCTGGGGAAGAGGTGCACTCCACCCGGGTCGAGGAGCGTGCCGCGGCCTTTGTCGATTATCAGGTATTGCATCGTCTGGACGACACCCTTCTTGCCGTGGGTGTCGGCCCCAAGCCAGATGAAGCGATGGTCGCCATCATCGAACAATACGACGCCGCCGGAATCCTTGGTCTCTATCATGGTGCTCTCCATTGCGGGCTTCGACCCCGATTGTATGCAATTCTATATCCTTGCCGCGGTTTTGACCAGAGCATGGGTTGCGGATATAATGACCGGACCATGAGACATACCGCACGCGAGAGGCGCTCCCCGCCCGCCCTGGCCACATCGATATCCCGCGGCAGGGTATCCGGGCTTGCCATCGTCGCGGTGTACGCGGGAGCGACAGGATGGGCCGCGGCCAGCTTCGGCCCGGCGGCGCTTGCTTTCGCGGGGGGATTCGTAGTGCTGGCCGTGGCGATCGGGTTGTGGAACACAATGCCGATCCTGTACAAGGCGAATCCGGAGTATACGCCGACGTCGCGGGAGCACCTTCGTTGGCCGGAAGCGGCGCCCGTCGAGCCCTCGGGCAGGCATAGGCGGCTCATCCTCGGCGTGCACGGCTTTCCTTCGACGCCGGCCGACTTCAGACGCCTGGTCGACGCGAGCGACGCCCGCGGCTGGGACCTGGCCGCGCCGCTGCTTCCCGGTTGCGGTTCCTCCCCGCACGAGCTTCTGGGAACGGAATGGAGCCAGTACCTGGCGATGGTCCGCGATACCTGGTCGGCGTTGCGTCCGCGCTACGAGCGCGTCTGCATAGTCGGCATATCGATGGGAGGCGCGCTCAGCCTCGCCCTCGCCGAGGAGCTGTGTGCCGACCCGGCCCTCGCGCCGGATGCCATCGCGACAATCGGCGCGCCCGCGGTGCTCAACGCCTGGTACCGCCACGGGCTGGTCACAAGTCCCCTCATATACCTGGCCCGCACTCTCGGATCAATAGTGCCCGCGATGGGCATGGGCTACCCCGACCCGGACCGGGAACAGGAAGACGGGGCGGGCGCATGGAAGGGCTACAGCGGCACCTACACAAGGCAGACGCACAGCCTGCAACTTGGCATGCGCGAGATGGAACGGCGACTTCCCATGGTCACATGCCCCGCCCTCGTCTGCCACGCGCGGGGCGACAAGATCGTCGACTTCCGCAATTCCGGTATAATCTGCTCCAGGCTGGGATCGAAGGACATCGAGGCGTACATCGCCAACATGGACGAGTTCGGCCACAACAGGCACAACCTCCTCGCCTACGACAGCCAGCGCGACAGGACATGGGCCAGGATCCTCGATTTCTTCGAAAGCCGGGTCCGGCAAGACTGACCGGACCCCGAAAGGCAGGGACAATGCTGCGAAGCGACAACGCTTGCTTCGTCGACGAGAACGGCCGAACGCTTATACTGCGCGGCTGCAACCTGGGCGGCGACTGCAAGACCCCGTACCGCGCGCGAAACGAACTGCCGCCACTTGACGAGTTCTACGACTACGGCAAGGCCAGCTTCGTCGGCAGGCCGCTCCCCGAGGCCGAGGCGGCGGAACACCTCGACAGGCTGACCCGGTGGGGCTTCAACGTCGTGCGCTTCCTCGTCACCTGGGAAGGCCTGGAGCCTGGCGCGCCGGGAGCATACGACGAGGCGTATTACGAGTATGTCGAGCGCATCGTCGCGATGGCCGCGGACAGGGGCCTCCGCGTGTTCATCGACCCGCACCAGGACGTGTGGAGCAGGTGGACAGGCGGCGATGGGGCTCCCGCGTGGACCCTCGAGCTCGCTGGCTTCGAACCGCGTACCCTGCACCGCTCCGGCGCGGCTTTCGTCCACGAGGAGGCGGGCGATCCGTACCCGAGGATGCTGTGGGCCTCCAACTACTCGCGCCTGGCCGCCTCGACGATGTTCACGCTGTTCTTCGCGGGCGACGACTTCGCCCCCGGCCTCAGGATAGACGGCCGGGACGCCCGCAGCTTCCTGCAAGGCCGCTTCATCGACGCCTTCGCCAGGCTGGCCGGCCGGCTTTCGCGTTACGACGCGGTCGTCGGTTTCGACACTCTCAACGAGCCCAGCGACGGCTATATCGGGCTGACCGACCTGGCGAAACCAGGGCACGCGTTGTCGAGGACGGGGCCGATGCCCACCCCCTTCCAGGGGATGTACGCGGGTTCCGGCCACCCCGTCGAGGTCGACGTCTACGGCGTCAGGGGCCTGTCCCAGGGCGTTATCGGCAAGACGACGCTCGGGGAGCACGGCGTGTCCGCGTGGAAAGAGGAATCCGGGTGCATCTGGCGACGCGAGGGAGTGTGGGACATCGAACGCGGCAAGCCGGCGCTGCTACGGCCGGACCACTTCGCGAGGGTCCGCGGGCGCGCGTCGAATTTTACGGAGGACTATTTGCGGCCATTCGCCCGGCGAGTCGGTGAAGCGCTGTCGAAAGCGGCGGGCGCGGGGAGGTTTCTCCTCTTTGTCGAAAACGTCCCGAACACCGCCTCCGCGCGCTGGGACGCCGGGGACAGAGCCGCGAGCGGCGTCGCGGGAGCGGTCAACGCGGGGCATTGGTACGACGGCGTCACGCTGTACATGAAACGCTGGTTCGGCTTCATCGCGTACGATCCCGAGCTCGGCAGGATGGCATTCGGGCCCTGGGCCGTCAGGCGGTACTTCGCCGAGCACCTCGGGCGCATCCGCAAGGCAGGCGTCGACACGATGGACGGAGCCCCCACGCTGATAGGCGAATTCGGCCTGCCCTACGACCTCAACGGCGCCTTCGCCTACCGCAGCGGCGACTACCGCCTCCACGTAAAAGCCCTGTCCGCGTACTATGACGCGATGGACGAGCACCTGCTGTCTGCGACGATCTGGAACTACACCGCCAGCAACACGCACGCGCGCGGCGACGGGTGGAACGGCGAGGACCTGTCGATTTGGTGCCGCGACGACTTCGAAGCCGGGCGTACCGAGACCGGCGACCCAGCCGACTCGGGCGGAAGGGCGCTCGCCGGCGTAGTAAGGCCGTATGCCCGGGCGATTGCCGGCGTACCCACCCTGATGCGCTTCGACCGACGCTCGGGCAAGTTCGAGCTGCGGTTCGCGCCTGCCGGC
>CAZKJA010000103.1:0-10527 GCA_964552925.1 uncultured Treponemataceae bacterium | reverse complement strand
GCAGACGGCCTGGAGATAGAGGTACATATCGACCCGGCCAACGCGATGAGCGACAAAGATCAGCAGTTGTCCCCCGAAGCCTTCACGCGGCTCATGCAACGGGTGCGCGCGGTGAGGGAACTCAGGCTGAAGTTCGACGCGGAGTCCGCATGAAGGATTCAGGCGACATAGTCATCGACGGCATCAGGTCCAGGTCGGTTTTGCGCTTCGGGTCGATCTCCGGCCTGTCGGGTTTCGCCGGCTTCGACAGGACCGTGATCGTGGCGGACCAGGTCACCTCGGCTTTCGTACCGGCTGGCTTCCCGCGGGGCCGGGTCATCGAGGTCCCGCGCGGCGAAGCCGCCAAGAGCCTCGCCCAGCTCGAGACCCTGTACGAAGGCTTCCTGCGCTCGGGCGTCGGGCGCGATTGGACCGTGGTCGGCCTCGGAGGCGGCAGCCTCTCCGACCTGGCGGGCTTCGCGGCGTCGACATGGTTGCGCGGGATCGACTTCGGCTTCATCCCGACGACGCTGCTCGCGATGGTCGACGCCTCGATCGGCGGCAAGAACGCCATCGACTTCCGCGGCTACAAGAACCTCATCGGCACCTTCAGCCAACCGCGCTTCGTCCTGTTCGACGTCACGCTGCTGGCCAGCCTGCCGGTGTATGACCTGGCGTGCGGCATAGCCGAGGCGGTAAAGCACGCGGTCATCGACGGCGCGGACCATCTGGCCTCCATCGAGGAGGCGCTCGGCGCGAAAGGCCCGGCCGACCACCGCAGGCTCGGCGCGGCGATCCGCCGCTCGGTCGTGCTCAAGGCTTCGATCGTGAACGCGGACGAACGGGAGTCGGGGCTCCGCCGCAAGCTCAACCTCGGGCACACGATAGGCCACGGGATAGAATCGATAACGGGACTGCCCCACGGGGCCTGCGTCGCCGCAGGGCTCGGTTGTGCCCTCAGGCTCGGCGTGGAGCGCGGCGGCTCCAGGGCGGACGCCGACCGGGTGACGGCCATTTTCGCCCGCCTCGGCTTGCCGGAGGGCATAGAGGCCGCGCGAGCCGCGTCGAGCATGGCAGGCGAATTGTCGCCAGCCGCGTTCCGCGAGGCCCTTGCCGAATCGCTCAACAACGACAAGAAACGGCTCGGCGGGGATATACTGTTCGCAATGCCGATGGCGATCGGCGACGTGAGGATTGAACCGGTCCCGCTGGAAGCGTTGCGGGAATTCATAGGGAGGGCGCCGTGAATTCGATAGGGAGCCTGTTCAGGATACAGATACTCGGCGAGTCGCATGGCCCCGCCGTCGGCGTCGTCGTCGACGGAGTACCCGCCGGGCTGCCATTGGCCGCCGGGGATTTCGAGGCCGACCTCGCCCGCAGGAAGGCCGGCGCCGACGGAACCACCCCCCGCGTCGAAAGCGACGTGCCCGAGTTCCTGTCCGGCCATTATAACGGCAGGGCGACGGGGACTCCGCTGTGCATAGTGTTCAGGAACAAGGACACGCGCTCAGCCGACTACGCCTTGTTCGCGGCGATGCCACGGCCAGGCCACGCGGACTTCACCTCGCGGGTACGCTACGCGGGCTTCTCGGACCCGCGCGGCTCGGGGCACTTCTCCGGCCGGGTGACGGCGGGGATAGTGGCTGCCGGCGTGATAGCCAAGAAGATGCTCGAGGGCATGAGCTTCGCGACGAGTCTGCTGGAAGCCGGCGGGCGCAAGGACATAGCGGCCGCCGTCCGCGAGGCCGCCGATGCGGGCGACTCGATAGGCGCCGTGGTGGAGATCCGCGTGAATGGCTTGCGCGCCGGCATCGGCGAACCGTTCTTCGGGTCGGTCGAAGGCCTTGCCGCCCAGGCCATCTTCTCGGTGCCCGGCGTCAGGGGGCTCGAGTTCGGCGACGGGTTCGCGGCGGCCAGGATGTTCGGCAGCCAGCACAACGACCCGATAGGCGCTCAAGACGGCACGACGCTGAAGAACGGGGCCGGCGGCGTCAACGGAGGCATCACGAACGGCAACGAACTCGTCCTCCGCGTCGCCATGAAACCGGCCTCGTCGATCCGTAAAAGCCAGGACACCTGGAACTTCGAGACCGGCGGCATGGACACCCTGTCGGCGCCGGGCCGCCACGACGCATGCATCGCGCTGCGCGCGGCCGTCGTCCTCGAGGCAGCGCTCGCCGTCACGCTCGCCGACCTGGAACTCCAGTCGCGCATACGCCAACAAAAACCGCGCGAAAAATCCGCGGATGGCACAGGAAGGAACACACTATGACCTTGGAAGGACTCAGGACCGACATCGACAGGATCGATTCCCGCATAATGGCGCTCCTCGACGAACGCCTCGAGAAAGGCCTCTTGACGAAGCGCCACAAGAAATCGACTCTCGACCCGGCGCGCGAGGCGGAGATACTCGAGCGCGTCGCCGGGCGCTCGAAGTGCCTGGCCTCCCCCGACTTCACCAAAGAGCTGTTCAAGCGCTTCATGGCCGAGGGCCGGGCGGTGCAGGACCGCGACTTGACTCTTGTAGGTTTCCAGGGCATGCATGGAGCTTACAGCGAAGCAGCGGCGCGATCGTGGAAGCCCGACGCCGCTACGATGCCGTTCAAGGAGTTCTCCGACGTATTCGACGCGGTGCTCTCGGGCGAGCTCGACTACGGCGTAGTCCCGGTCGAGAACACGCTCGGCGGTATCGTCGGCCAGGTGAACTCGATACTCGTCACGACCGAACTGCGCATCATCGCCGCGGTCGACATGCCCATAAACCACTGCCTGCTCGCAGTCCCCGGAATGGACCACCGCGAGATACGGTCCGCCTACTCGCACCCCCAGGCCCTGGCCCAGTGCAGGCGCTTTTTGTCCAGGAACAAGATAGACGAGGTGGTCTGGTTCGACACCGCCGGCTCGGCCAGGATGGTCGCGGAAGAGCGCCCGAAGGGAGCCGCCGCCATCGCGAGCAGGTTCGCGGCCGAGCTCTACGGGCTCGATATAATCAAGGACGGCATCCAGGATTCGACTGTCAACCGCACGCGCTTCTTCGTCCTGGCCAAGGAAGGCGGACACGCCGGCGGCAACAAATGCTCCGCGGTGTTCTTCGCCAACGACAAAGCCGGCTCCCTTTTCTCGGTGCTGCAGATCTTCGCCAAGGCGGAGATCAACCTGACGCGGATCGAGTCGGTACCGAACGAGCCCGGCGACTACGCAATCTTCATAGACTTCGACGGCTCGGAGAAGGAGCCCAGGGTGGCGGCGGCGATCGACGCGGCACGCGCCCTGGTCGCCGACTTCCGCATCCTCGGTTGCTACGACGAAAGGCGGCTCTGACAATGAAGATAGCAATACTCGGCGCCGGCAGGATGGGCGCCTGGCTCGCATCCGCCCTCGCCGGCGAACACGACGTTGTCGCCTTCGACCTTGACGCCTCGAGGTTCGGCGCCATCGGAGCCGCGCGCGGCGTCTCGAGCCTCGAAGCGATAGGCGGCCATGCGCCCGAGCTGCTCGTCAATTGCGTCCCCCTCGGCATGACGGTCGAGGCCTTCGATACGGTCGTACCGCTCTTGCCCCCTTCGTGCATGCTATCGGACATCGCGTCGGTGAAAACGGGTCTCGGCGCGTACTACGCCGGCAGCGGGCACCCCTTCGTCTCGACGCACCCTATGTTCGGCCCGACCTACGCCAACTCAGAGAACCTTCACGAACAGAACGCCGTGATCATAACCGAATCGTGCGAGGTAGGCAGGAACTTTTTCCTGCGGGTGTACCAGGGACTCGGGATCACAGTGTACGAGGACGACTTCGACGGCCACGACCAGACCATGGCCTACTCGCTTGGAACGCCATTCGCGTCGACGATGGTGTTCGCCGCGTGCATGAAGCGCCTCGACGCGCCGGGCACCAACTTCCGCAAGCACATGGAGATAACGCGGGGCCTCCTGGCCGAGGACGACAGACTGCTGTCGGAGATAATGTTCAACCCGTACACGATACGGCAACTCGAATTGATAAACTCGCAGGTGGCCTACCTCACGCACATAATCCGGGACCGCGACCACGACGAGATGTCAAAGTTCCTTCACAAACTCCGCAGCAACCTTGCGCACTCGGATAGGAAGATTCCCGAATGACTTTCAACGCTGTCGAGATCCTGAAGGCGGTGGTCCTGGGGACCGTTGAAGGCCTCACCGAATGGCTGCCGGTCAGCAGCACGGGGCACATGATCCTCGTCGACGAGTTCCTGCGGCTCGGCATGTCCGACGCCTTCAAGGAAATGTTCCGCGTTGTGATACAGCTCGGCGCGATCATGGCGGTCGTGATACTGTACTGGAAGCGGCTGTTTCCTTTCGAGTTTGGAAGGAAGCCTTTCGTGCGCAAGGATACGAGGAGCCTCTGGTTCAAGATCCTGCTCGCCTGCGTACCCGCCGCGCTCATCGGCATACCGTTCGACGACAGGATAGACGCGGTATTCTACAACTATCCCACTGTCGCGGTCACGCTTGTCGCGTACGGAGTCCTGTTCCTTGTCATCGAGACCGGCAACAGGGACAAGACCGCGCGAATCACGGAAACTTCCGCGCTTTCCTACCGGACCGCGCTGCTCATCGGCGCGTTCCAGCTGCTGTCGCTGATACCGGGGACGTCGCGGTCCGGGGCGACGATACTCGGCGCCATAATGATAGGTTGCTCGAGGACGGTGGCCGCCGAGTTCTCGTTCTTCCTCGCGGTGCCGGTGATGTTCGGAGCCAGCCTCGTCAAGCTCCTGAAGTTCGGCTTCGCGTTCACGGGCATGGAAACTGCGGTGCTGGCGACCGGCATGGTGGTCGCCTTCGTCGTGTCGCTGATGTCGATCAAGTTCCTTGTCGCGTACGTGCAGAAGCACGACTTCAAGGCCTTCGGATGGTACCGGATCGCCCTGGGCCTGCTGGTTCTCGCTTACTTTTTGCTCAACGGCCGAGCCTGATCGAATCGAGCGCCTCGAAGAAATCCGGGTAGCTTTTTGCCACGCATTCAGCGCCTTCAATAACTACGGGACCCGCTCCGGCCAAGGCGGCCACCGCGGCGGCCATCGCGATGCGGTGGTCGCCGCGCGACGAGACCGTACCGGCGCGCAGGCGCTCGCCCGGGCCGAAACCGGTTACCGACATCCCGTCGCCATCGACTACGACATGCAACCCAAGCCGGCCGAACTCCTCAGCCAGCGCCGCGGCCCTGTCGCTCTCCTTGGCGCGCAGGCGCGAGGCTCCCCGAAGCTTCGTGACACCGGTACAGCGCGACGCGAGAGCGACGAGCGGCGGGAACAGGTCGGGGCAGTCGGTAGCATCGAAGCTGAAGCCTTGCAGGCTCGCCGGCCGGACGCGCCAGCCGCCTTCGACCGGCTCGAGAGAGGCGCCGGCAAGTCGCAGCGCGTCTATGATCGCGCGGTCAGGCTGCGACGAAGAAGCGGCGAGCCCGGCGACTTCGAGCAAGGGGCTCCCTGCGCCATTTACGCCGTCAGGCACAGGCGTTCCCGCCGCGATCGCCCCGGCCACAAGGAGGAACGCGGCGCCGCTCCAGTCGCCCTCGACCTCGTAGGCCGTCTGGACGTATGGCCTACCCCCCCGTACGCGGAACTCCGAGAAGTCGGGATCCCGGGCTATCTCGGCGCCGAAAGCCCTGGCCACGTCAATAGTCAGGTCGATATAACCGCGGCTGGCCAGATCGGTAACCGACAGGACCGAGTCGCCCCCGGCCATCGGCAATGCCAACAGGAGGCCTGTGAGGAACTGCGAGCTTTCCGAGCCATCGACGGAAGCGTGACCCGCCCGGAGAGGCCCGCGCACGCGCACCGGCGGAAAACCGCCCGAGGTCGAGCACCGCACGCCCAGCTCCGCCAACGGCCCCTCGACCATGCCGACTGGCCTCCGCGCCAGGGAGCCTTCCCCGCACAGCTCGACCTCGCGCGGCGACAACGAGGCTATCGCCGAGAACATGCGCATGCACAGGCCGGATTCGCCGCACGAGGTTACGATGCGCTCGTTACCCTGCCCGCCGGTCCCGAAGCCGCCGCGTACCAGCACCCTGTCCTCATGCCGTTGTATATCAGCCCCGAGCGCCGTCGCCACGCCCATCGCGGCGAGCGAGTCAGCGCACCAGGTGGGGTTTGTTATAATCGACACACCGGGAGCCATCGCCGCGCAGGCGATCGCCCTCTGCATCGCGCTCTTGGAGGCGGGAGCCCGTATCGTTCCGCCGATCGATGCTGGTTCAACGGATCGCGTCAACGATATCCTCCACGATCCGGTTCACGCTCACCCGGTCGGTCACAAACGATACATCCGCACAGTCCGCGTAAAAATCACGCCTGGCCGCGTGGAGTTCCTTCATCCGCACAAGCGGGTCAGCGCCGGCCAGAAGGGGTCGCGCGCCGCCGGAGGAACGTCGCGCCGCTGTCTCCGGCTCGGTGACGAGCCACACTACGGTAAATTTATCGCGCAGCACCCCGCGGTTCGCCTCCGCGAGTATGCAGCCGCCTCCGGTCGCCATCACGACCGGCCCGCCAGCGGCCACCTGCCCGAGGGCGCGGCTTTCGCGGGCCCTGAAGCTCGGTTCGCCCTCTCCCGCGAAGATTTCCCCGCAGGTGGCACCGGCTTCCGCCTCGATGATGTCGTCCAGATCGACGAAGGGCAAACCTATCCGCCGCGCGAGTTGGCGGCCAACGGTTGATTTTCCGGACGCGGGCATGCCGACCAACGCGATGCGGCGTTCCGGTTTCCGATCTGATTCCATGCCGCATAGTATACATTGCGAGGCGCGTGGTCAACGAACCAGGCTATTCGTTTACGGTGACCGCCACATTCCCCTTCTTGTGGCCCCCCTCTACGTATCTATGCGCTTCTACGATCTGATCGAAAGCATAGACCCTGTCGGTCACCGGCTTGATCGCGCCAGATTCGACCAGCTTCGTTATTCTGTCCAGCCTATCAGACTGCAGCAGCAGGGCTCCGTCGTCTATCGATACATACCTACCGTCCGCCGCTAGCGCATGGGCGCTGGCTTTTTTCAGCGCGGACGACCTACTCTTCCCGACGGCATCGAGCACCAGATCGTAGCTCTCGAGGCGCCCGATCGACGCGGCGTCCGTGTAATCCAAAACGGTATCGGCTCCCAAGGACCGTACGAATTCAATGTTCGCGGAACCGCATACAGCCGTGACCGTAGCGCCGAGGTGCTTCGCGTACTGCACTGCGATCGTTCCCGAAGTCCCGGACGCTCCATAGATCAATACCTTGTCACCGCGCGCGATGTTTCCCTTTTCAAGCTGCTGTAACGCCAGCAAGCCTCCATACGCTGCGGCTGTGGCGTCCTCAAAACAGATGTTGGCCGGCATAATTGCCAGACACCCTTGGACTGAGTCGATTTCTTTCATGCACTTGTAATCCGCATACGCTCCAAGGGAAAACCCGGTAAGCCCATACACCATATCACCTGTATTGAATCGCCTGATCTTCGACCCGGCATATTCGATCTTCCCGGAAAAGACCTCCCCGATGACGGGATTCCGCGGCCTTCGCAAGCCCATCTTCAGCCGGAACGGAATCATCAGCAACGGTGAAACCTTCGCGCTTCGGATGAAAATGTCGCTGTTCGTGACTGATGTAGCGTATATTTTTATCAAAACCTCGTCGTCCTTGGGGACCGGCTTGCCGCAGCGCACAAGGCGCAGGACCTCGGGCGCACCGTAGCGTTCGCAGACGATCGCCTTCATCGTTTCCATTCTGTCTTCCTTTCTCTTTCATGCCCCCAGGAGCCTGAATGGCTTTCCTGGAGGGGTATCCGCCTGGACAAGCATCCTCGCGTCACTCTTCTTGCGGGGCTGTTGAGCGCCAGCCTCAGCTTCTTGATCTGCGGGAATTGTTCGAGCGCCACGTACAACGAGAAATCGTGGCAGGTTTCGTTGTTGACGTCCGACTCCTTATTTAAATCACTTGCTCCTTGTTTACTCCTTTGACGAGGATCCAGAGGCCGATCACGAGTTCGAAGGGTATGTAGGGGATGTACAGGAAGATGGGGGCCTTGAATCCAAAGAGACCAAACAAGACTCCCGCGAAGACACCCTGGGCGCCAAGCAGACCCCACAGGGACAAGGGCCATGCCACCGTCCGGGCTTTCAGAAGAAGGGCGTAGAAAATCGTCCCACCCAGACAGAATGCAAAGTTCAGCATCTTGGAAGAGTATGCCATTACTTCGTGCAGCAAATTTGCAGCAGGCTCAAACGAAGCGGGACTGCCGGCGGCGATGAAGCGCTGGCTCTGTACCAGGAGGGCAAAGAGAACGAGCATCTTTACGGCGAGCAGAACGCCTTCCAGCACGTACAGGCCAAAGGCCGTCAATGCCAGAGCCTCATGTTGCCTTCTAACGGTCGAATACAACACCGCGCCAAGGAAGATCACCCCGGCAGCGGTAAACAGTTCCATGACGATATTGAGATGGATGAGCCCCGCGTTCCCGGCGATCGTAGCCATGGTCTGGCCAATGTTTCCAGGCGCTCCGAAGCTTTTCACTCCTGTAGCCATGGGGAGCACGAAAACGCCGCACGTGAACGAGGTGACGAACTGGATCAAAAACGCCAGCCCTAAAATCCTCGATTTCTTTTCCGTTGATTCCATACAATTCTCCTTGATACTCGATTGTTGTCTCACAAGGGTCATCATTCCCTGTACCCCTTGACGATCAGCCAGATGGCAAGAACCATTTCCTGCACCATGATGGGCAGCATGAACAGAAGCTGGATCGGCGAGAAGGAACCCAGTAGGCCGAACATCCCGGCAAAGGCGCCAGAGAGCATCAACACAAGTCCAAGCAAACCCCATACGGATAGCCAGCGCGGGACGAGTCGGGTCCTATAGAAAATCGTATAGTAGATGAAGGCGCCGATGCACCAAGGAAAAAGAAAGGCACCGTTGGCCATCCACTCCCTCACCGACTTGATCGCCGCGGCGGCGGGCTGGAAAAACGAGTCGGGAGGGCTGCCGGCCTTCACGAATTCCTGGCTGAGCGCCAAAAGCGCTACGAGTACGATGGCGCTTGCGACCTGGAGCGTCCCTTCCATGATACGAAAGCCCATCACACCCAATGCCGGACCTTCGCCGTGCGGTTTCAGGACTGGGTACATCGATATCCCGATGCCGGCGCACGCGAATCCCATGAACATGGCGGAGAGAGCCAATAAGAGTATTTGGGAGCTGTGTGCCGCCATTATGGACAGGTAGTCCGGGGACGCGACAATCGGCCCCCACAGCATCGCCGCGATGATCGGCGGCACCGTTCCCAAGATGAACAAGACGCCGGTGATCCGGGCATTGATCCTTGCATTGGTCATGACGTTTTCTCCCTTTCAGATTGAGTTTCAATTCTATAAAGAGACAGCAGGGTAAGGTGGAGATCCCTGAGCTTCCGGATTACACCGTGGAGTGCAGCCTGGTCGGCAACCATTCCCGTTAGAAGGGAGCCGTTGTCGCTGTCCTGTGTGACAGTGAAACCGCCGAACCATTCGTTCCAATCGGATCCAAGAGTCTCCATGATCCTGATTCGATAGAGGGCGGGGCCATCTGGCTTGATTCCGTTGTCCATTGTCATTTCTCCAGCTTCTCGGATTGAATAGTTAAAATAATATACCATCAGAATCGATAGCCCAATCGCAGGCCGGGACTGTAATCAATTCCTGGGACGGTATACTGCTCGCCCTCGATGATCAGGCTCTGGCGTTCCCGGACATTGACGTGGGCGGCAATCTGAACGAAGAAGCCCTTGTAGATTACATACTGGAATCCCAGGCCCAGGCCGGCATCGAGCCTGGATGGATGGAAGTCACCCCATCCGCGTGTACAGACCATCCTCCCGCCAGCATGAGAAAAACAAGCGCCTTGAAAAATGATATCCTCTTCATGTTCATCCTCCTGTGCCATACAGTAGGAGATGAAAAGGAGGCGAACCATACCGCTAAAGAAGTATTTGGAGTAGTATTTTCTAAGGAATGATGCCGAGCGAGCGGGCCTTCGCAACCGCCGAGGTCCGGCTCGAAGTCTCCAGTTTGGCGAAGATGTTGCGGACATGAACCTTGACGGTAAGCAGTGATATAAAAAGCTTCTCGGCGATATCCTGGTTTGACAAGCCTGCTGCAATTTCAAGAAGAACTTCGCGTTCGCGACCGCTAAGGAGTTCCCGGCCTCCCCGTACCATCTCCGTTCCGTTGCTCCTCGCTGTTCCGACACCAGCATCCGGGAACGCCTTCAATATCCGGTTTGTATAGTCCGGCAACTTTCCCCGGTCGTGTATCTCACGAACGAGCTGGCGAATCACCGATCCCTCGTCGACAAACAAACGGATGAAACCACTAGGCTCGGCGAGTGTCAGGACGTCCTCCAAGGTATCGAGGGCGCCCTCATGATCTCCGCTGGCTTCCTGAACGACGGTTCGAAGGACCATCGCCCGCAACCTTTCATCTTCCAGGTTTTCCACCTCGGTTTTCCATGAATCCACAAGAACGGCCGCCTCTTTACATTGTCCCTTTGCCAA
>CAZKJA010000102.1:0-10559 GCA_964552925.1 uncultured Treponemataceae bacterium | reverse complement strand
CGGACCACGGAGGAGGAAGGTATAGAGTTGGGCGGCGATATAGTTGAGCATCACCGTCGACAGGATCTCGTTGACGCCGAGCCTCGCCTTGAGCACGCCGGCTATGCCGGCCCACAAGGCTCCGCCCGCAGCGCCGGCCAGTATCGCCAGCGGCAGGAGGAGGTTTTTTGGCAGGTCTGGCAGGGCAATGGCCGTCGCGCTCGATGCAAGGATTCCCATCAGTATCTGCCCCTCGGCTCCGATGTTCAGGATGCCGCTCCTGAACGCAATGGCTATTCCGAGAGCGACAAGCGACAGCGGGATGGCGCGGACCACTATCTCGGTGATGCCTATCATGTCCTTCAAGGGCTCGGTCAGGATGACCGCGTACGCCTTGCCTATGTCGGCGCCCACCGCGGCGAGCACGATCGCTCCTATGCCCATGGCAGCCACGGCCGCGGCCGCGACGACGGTCGCGTTGTAGGCCAGCTTGAACGATTTATTCATCGGAGACTCCAGCCATCAGGAGGCCCAGCGATCGCTTCGTCGCGTCGCGTCCGGGCACCACCTTGAGTATCTTTCCTTTATATATCACCGCCACGCGGTCGGACAGGTTCATGATCTCCTCCAGCTCCTCCGAGACGAGGAGGATCGCGACACCCTCGGATCGCCGCGCCAAGAGCTGCTTGTGGATGAACTCCACCGCCCCCATGTCGAGCCCGCGCGTCGGGTAGACGGCGACGAGGGCTTTGGGTCCACGCGCCAGCTCGCGCGCCAGTATCACCTTCTGGATGTTGCCCCCGGACAGCGAGCCCGCCGCCGTGTCGATCGAAGGGCAGCGTATGTCGAAACGCTCCCGGAGCTCGGTGGCGTTCCGCGCTATGGCGCCCAGCCGCAGGAATCCGCCCGCGCTCCAGTCCTTATTGCCGACGTCCTTGAGCACCAGGTTTTCCCGGACCGAGAATGACGGCACGATGCCTTCGGTGTTGCGGTCCTCGGGGATGTAGCCCATGCCCTCGGCTATGATACGACTTGCCGGGCTGCCTGCGAGCTCGACGCCGTCGAGGGTTATCGAGCCGGATACGCTGGACCTGAGGCCGTTGAGCGTCTCGGCGAGCTCGCGCTGGCCGTTGCCCGAGACGCCCGCGAGGCCGACAATCTCCCCCGGCGCGATGTCGAGCGATACGCCGTCGAGGGCCACGTTGCCGCGGTCGCCGAGGACCCGCAGGTCCCGGATCGAAAGGAGTCCGCGACCGGTGCCACGGTCAACGACGGATGCGTCGACGCGGGGCAATTCCACCTCGTGTCCGGTCATAAGCGCGGCGAGTTCCGACGGCGAATGGTTTTCGGTGCGGCCCTCGAAGACGATGCGACCGCGCCGGAGTATCGATACGGTGTCGGAGAGCGCCTTCACCTCGTGCAGCTTGTGGCTAATGAAGACTATCGAAAGTTCGCGCGACATCTTCGAAAGGAGCACTATCAACTCGTCGGTTTCCTGCGGTGTCAGCGCGGAGGTAGGCTCGTCGAGTATAAGGAAGCGCGCGCCGAAGCACAGCGTCTTTACCAGCTCGACCCGCTGCTGCTCGCCTACGGAAAGCTGCCACACCATCGCGTCCGGGTTGACCGGCAACTCGTGGCGCTCGGACACCTCGAGAATCCGTTTGCGTACCGACGCCAGGTCGAGCCGGAACACCTTGTGGGCCGCCTTCATGCCGAGCGCGACGTTCTCGACGACGCTCAGGTTCTGTACCAGCATGAAGTGCTGGTGGACCATGCCTATGCCGTGGGCGAACGCGTCGTTCGGCGAACGGAACTTCACTTCCGATCCGTTGATGAGGATTCGCCCCTCGTCGGCTTGGTAGAGCCCCATCAGGATGTTCATCAGCGTCGTCTTGCCCGCGCCGTTCTCGCCGACCAGAGCCCTCACCGAGTGCTCGCCCACCGACAGGTCTATGCGGTCGCAGGCGAGGATGCCGGGGAAGCGCTTGGTTATCCCCCGCAGCTCGAGGCTCCGTATCGGTTCGGACTGCATCACGGACTCCTTCTATCCAGAAACAAAGAATAAGGATACAGGAATTTGAACACAGAGACACAGTGCGGCGCGAAACATTGAGCGCCGCAAGGGGGAGTGGGGGATCTGCCCCCACACAGTCGCTATAGGGGGGATACCCCCCTATGACCCCCTGCAATCCTGCGCACTGCTCGGATCGCACTGTGTCTCTGTGCCAAAAAATGTCTTACAGCCCCTTCTGTAAACTGCTTAGAACTTGACTGGTTGCCAGTCGATCTTGAACTTCTGGGCGGTGATGTCGGCCTTGGCCTGCTCTGCTGCCTTGCGGATGGCCGGGGTAAGGACAACACCTACCTTGTCGTTGAACTTGTAGATGAAGCCGCCGTTCTTGAACGTCAGCGGGATATTTTCCCCGCCGAGCGTGCCGGCTTGGCGCTTGTCGATCATCGTCTCGATGACGGGTGCATAGTCGTAACTTGACGCGGCGATCACCTTGTAGCCTTCGGGGATCGTCAGCTGCAGCGTGTCCATGCCGAGCCACCATATCGGCTTGTCCTTGTACTCGGCCACAGCGCGGAGGGCGCCGGTCGCCTGCTGGGCCGGACCGGTCAGCACGTCAGCTCCTGCCTTGATATGAGTCTGCGCGAGTTCGCCGGCTTTCACGTAGTCTGCGAACGAACCGGTGTGGGCTACCTTGATGTCGGCCTTGGGATTGACCGACTTGACGCCCAGCCAGAAGCCGCGGTCGTAGCGAGCGGAGTCGCCGGCGTCCACCGGTCCGACGACGCCGATGATACCGGTCTTGGTGACCATGCCGGCGATGACGCCGTTGATATAACCGGTTTCCTCGCTCATCGGCATGTAGGTGAACACGTTCTTGGGGCCGACGTCGGCGTTGGTGCCAAAGGCGAAGGTGGTCTTCGGAAATTCCTCGGACAGCTCCAGGACTAAATTCTTGAATTGCGCGCCGTGGGCGATGATGACGTCAAAGCCGCGGGAGGCATACTGCCTGGCGGCCGAACCGGCGTCGACCGGTTTCATCTTCTCGCTGTAGTTGTATTCGACGAGCGCCTCGCCATACTTCTTCTGTACCACGACGATGGCATCGTGCATAGCCTGTCCCCAGCCCTTGTCGTCGACCGTTGACTCGATAATCAACGCGATCTTCACCTTTGACTTGGGAGCACCGTATACCGCGCCTGCCAAAGCCATCAACGCAAGGATAACCGCAAACGTCCTCTTCATAGTCGCCTCCTTATAGCGCCTCAGTATCGAGCCCGGGATATGTACGCTTATCAAGCGTTGCCCTATGGTGTGAGCCGAGGATAGCATGGAGGCCATGAACAGTAA
The DNA here is from genome assembly GCA_964552925.1 of uncultured Treponemataceae bacterium. Taxonomy (GTDB): domain Bacteria; phylum Spirochaetota; class Spirochaetia; order Treponematales; family UBA12059; genus SZUA-370. The sequence continues at coordinate 7,219 of CAZKJA010000102.1, read as the reverse complement.
ACAATTTTCGCTGTCTACTCCAGGGAGTCCGGGGGCGCCCGGCCTCAGTGGATGTACAGCGAGAATCCGCTACAGTCGTTGGTCACCCCGTGCTGGTCCAGGACCGCGGAAATCTCGCCGCGGTGGTGCGTCGCGTGGTTGAGCACGTGGAAAATCGCGTGCCACATCATCCGCTCGAGCGTCTTGCCGTCGACAGCCTGGTATGTAACCCTCCGCTCGAATTCGGTCACCGGCAACTCGTCGACGAAGCGGGCCATCAAAGCGCCCGCTTCGCGGAGGGTGGCGATAGCCTTGACCCTGTCGCCTTTCATCGCCGCCGCGGCGTCTTCGAGCTTGCCCGTCACCAGGGGGTTCGATACCAGGCAGGGGTAGGTCCCGAAACCGGAAAAGCGCTTGAGCCAAAGGATGAACGCCCAGGCGATGTGCTCGACCGTACCGTCGATGCTCTTGTAGTAAAGCCCGACTTCCTTGGATGGAAGCTCGGCGGGCGCCTTCTCGATGGCCGCGAGCAACGCGTCGGAAGCCTTGATGTTGTACTCGGCCATCCGTTGTAAAACCTGTTTCATTGTGAGTCTCCTACTATAGAATCCGCAACCCTTGATCCGACAGCGATGGCTCGTAGCCACGCCGACATCCCTGTTCGAAATCCAAGATAAATTATATTTTTATGCTTACAGGTTTTACGCCCCATATGTCGTCGGAGTATTCCTGTATCGTCCTGTCGCTCGAGAATTTGCCCATCCGCGCGGTGTTGAGTATTGACATCGCAAGCCACTTTTTCCTGTCCCTGTACGCCTCGCTCACCTTTTCCTGGCAGGCGACGTACGAAGCGTAATCGGCGAGCAGCATATAGGTGTCGTGGTACAAGAGCGAATCGACTATAGGCTTGAACAACGACGGATTGTCCTCGGAAAAATGGCCATCCCTTATCTGGTCGATCACCCGTCGCAACTCGGCGTTTCCGTTGTAGTACTCGAGCGGATTGTAGGAGGAATTTTTAAGCGCAGTGACTTCCGCCTCATCCATCCCGAAGATGAAAATATTCTCCCTGCCGACCTCTTCCATGATCTCGACATTGGCGCCGTCAAGCGTCCCGATGGTAAGCGCCCCGTTCAAGGCGAACTTCATGTTGCCGGTTCCTGATGCCTCCGTCCCCGCGGTGGATATCTGCTCCGACAAATCAGCGGCGGGGATTATCTTCTCCGCGTTCGAGACGGCGTAATTCCGCAGGAATACCACCTTGAGCTTTTCACCGACCTGCGGATCGGCGTTGACCCGTTCCCCTATCGAGTTGATCAACTTGATTATCAACTTCGCCATATGGTAGCCAGGCGCCGCCTTGCCCGCGAAGATAACTGTCCGTGGAACGACATCCTTGCCCGGATTGTCCTTGATCCGGTTGTACAGGGTTATGACGTGAAGGACGTTGAGCAGTTGTCGTTTGTACTCGTGCAGGCGCTTGACCTGGATGTCGAACATCGAGTCGGGATTGATAACGATATTGTTGCGTCGGAGTATATAGGCCGCCAGAAATTCCTTGTTGGCCTTCTTGATCCCGGACCATTTTTTCTGGAAGCCCGCATCATTGGATAAAGCCGCCAGTTTCTTGAGCTCGAACAGGTCTACAGTCCACGCGTCTCCGATGTTCTCGTCGATCAGCGAGGCGAGGCCTGGATTGCATAGCTTGAGCCACCGCCTCTGGGTTATGCCATTCGTCTTGTTGTTGAATTTCCCGGGCCAGATACGATTGAAATCCTTGAACAGGGTAGCCTTCAGGATGTCGCTGTGCAGCGCTGCGACACCGTTCACCGAATGGCTCCCGACGATCGCCAGGTTGGCCATCCGGACCTTTTTCGACGGCCCTTCCTCGATTATCGAAAGCTCGCGCACCATGTCCAGGTCGCCTGGGTGGAGCAACGCCAGCTCCTCGAGGAAGCGCCTGTTTATCTCATAGATTATCTCGAGGTGCCGTGGCAGTACCTTGGCCATGAGGTCCACGGGCCAGCGCTCCAAGGCTTCCGGCAGCACGGTATGGTTGGTGTACCCGTAGGTCTTGACCGTGATATCCCAGGCGGCTTCCCAAGGAAGGTTTTCAAGGTCGACGAGCGTCCGCACAAGTTCCGCGATCGAAATGGCGGGATGCGTGTCGTTGAGCTGGATGGCGACCTGGTCGGGGAACTCGCCGAAATCCTTGTGCTCGTTCTTGTACCGCCTTATGATGTCCTGGATTGTGGCGGAGACGAAGAAATACTCCTGCTTCAGGCGGAGTTCCTTGCCTTCGAAATTGTTGTCGTTGGGATACAGGACCTTGGTGATGTTCTCGGAAACGGATTTCGCGGAAACGGCCTTGATATAATCGCCGTCGTTGAAGTAATTGAGGTCGAATTCGCGCGTGGATTTGGCCGACCAGAGCCGCAGGTTATTCACAGTGTTGTTGTTGTATCCGGGAACGGGGGTGTCGTACGCCATGGCGACGATTTCTTCCGCGTCTACCCATCGCCGCCTGGTATTCCCATCTTCATCCTGGTATCCCTCGACCCTGCCGTAGAAATTGACAAGGTAGCTGAACTCGGGGCGGGGGAATTCCCAGATGTTGCCAAGCCGGAGCCAGTTGTCGGGGGTCTCCACCTGGTAACCGTTCTTTATGTTCTGGAAGAAGATGCCGTAGTCGTACCGTATGCCGTACCCGACGGCGGGGATTTCAAGCGTTGCAAGCGAATCCATGAAACACGCGGCAAGCCTGCCGAGGCCGCCGTTGCCCAGACCGGCGTCCCACTCCTTTTCCCGGAGCTCTTCCAGCGAGTATCCGAGATCCTTCATTGCCTTGGAGGCTTCGTCGTACATGCCCAGGTTGATAAGGCTGTTGCCCAGGGTCCTGCCGATAAGGAACTCCAGGGACAGGTAGTAGATCCGCTTCACATGCTTCTTGTGGTAGGTCTGCTGGGTTTTAATCCATCGTTCTATGAGCCGATCCCTGGCGGTCAGCGATATGCTGGAATAGCAATCCTGCAAGGTCGAGGAATAGTCATCCTTGCCGAGGGAATACTCCAGATGATGGACGAAGGATTCCTTGAGCGCTTCTGAATCCATCCCGAGGTTTTCCTTGACGAAACCGTGCTTCTTTTCCGCGTCGCTCTTTGCTTTGGGCATGCCATTCTCCCGTATTCTACAAGTTCTTATACCTTGTTGAGTGTAACGTCAACCGCGGCCAATTGGAAATGAAAACTGTCGTTTTTCTCCAAAACACTACACGTTGACATCGTATTCGCTTAACAAGGATAATGCCCGCTGAAAGTACTATCTGTCAAAAGCGGGGCCTTGATGATCTGGTATGTAGCAAAACGCATAGCCACAATGTTCGTGACGCTCTTCGCCGTCGTGCTCCTGACATTCATGCTGATGCATTCCGTCCCCGGCGGCCCGTTCACCGCCGAGCGCAAGCTCCCGGAGTCGGTGGAAAAAGCCCTTATAAAGAAATACAACCTCGACGCGCCTCTCCATGTCCAGTTCTTCGATTACGTAAAAGGCTTGCTGGTCCTCGATCTGGGGCCGTCATTCAAGCACGAGGGCAGGAGCGTCAACGAGTTCATCTCCGAGGGCTTCCCGCTCTCCAGCAGGCTCGGGCTCATGTCAATAGTGTTCACCCTGTTCCTGGCTCTGCCCCTGGGCAGCATCTCCGCGATAAAAAGCGGAAAATGGCAGGACTTGCTTATAATGTTCCTCGCGACCATGGGGATTACAATACCGTCATTCGTCATCGCGACCGCTCTGATGTACGTGTTCTCGTTCCGGCTGGGCTGGTTCCCCGTCTTCGGCGTCTCCAGCATCAAAGGCTACGTGCTGCCGGTGATCGCCCTGAGCGGCTATTCCCTCGCCTTCATCACGCGGCTCATGCGCAGCAGCCTGCTCGAAGTGATGGGACAGGATTACATCCGGACGGCGCGCGCCAAGGGCCTGTCCGAGACGGCGATAGTACTCAAGCACGCGCTGCGCAACGCGCTCATCCCCGTCGTGACGATCCTGGGGCCGACACTCGCGTCGCTCGTCACCGGATCGTTCGTCATCGAGAAGATTTTCGCCCTTCCCGGAATGGGAATACACTTCGTGACAAGCATAGCCAACAGGGACTACACGGCGATAATGGGCATCACCATATTCTACGCGACGATACTCGTCGCCATGGTCTTCATAGTGGACATCTTCTACGTGATGATCGACCCCCGCATCAAGCTGGAATAGGACCGGTCAGCCAATGGAAAATCCGGCATCCGCCTGGGATACGCTTGCAATCGAAACAACGACGATGGAAACGATCGCCGGGAACGAGCGCAGCTTCTCGCAGGACGTCTGGTACAGGTTCAGTAAGCGGCCGAGCGCGATAGCCGGCCTCATAATGGTCATCCTGCTCGTACTTATCGCGGCCCTCGGGCCGCTCGTGACCGGGCACACATACTTCGAGCAGAACCTTTCGTTCGTCAACATACCGCCGTACTTCAAGGTATGGACCATCGAAGGCTCGGGCACCCAGGCCGCCGCGTACATGACGCAGAACCTCAAGCTCGTCGAAGTCTCGGGGGACGGCACGCTCGTCGCGCCGATTCCCTTCGCCCGCGAAGACATCCAGAAAAAGAGGATACTGTTCAACCACGCGGGGACGATCATAGCGATAGATTATTCCGACAGGGCTTTGGGCTTGCGACTTGTGGGAGCCGATGGTACCGCTCTTGGCACAAAAAAGGTCTGGAACCGCACATACCTCCTGGGTACGGATTCCCTCGGGAGGGACATGCTGACGAGGCTGATGTACGGCGCGCGTATATCGCTTACGGTCGCGTTCATAGCCGCGTTCATCAACCTTGTGATCGGCATCCTCTACGGCGGCGTTTCCGGATACCTGGGCGGCAACGTCGACAACGCGATGATGCGAGTGGTCGACGTCATCAGCACAATACCGCTGACGCTGTACGTGATACTGATCATGGTAATCCTGGACTCGGGCTTCCTCAGCATCATAGTCGCCCTGAGCTCGGTCTACTGGGTGAGCATGGCCAGGGTGGTGCGCGGGCAGATCATGGCGCTCAAGGAGCAGGAGTTCGTCCTCGCCGCCAAGACAATAGGGACCTCGCCCGTGGGCATAGTGCTGCGACACCTGCTGCCGAATTGCATGGGTCCGATCATAGTGACCGCTACGATGCTCATACCGACCGCGATCTTCGTCGAGTCGTTCATGAGCTTCATCGGGCTCGGCGTGTCGGCCCCGATGGCGAGCTGGGGCACGATGTGCAACGACGCGCTGGAAACCATGAAGAGCACGCCGCACCAGCTGTTCGCCCCGGCCTTGGCGATATGTGTGACGATGTTCTCGTTCAACTTCATCGGCGACGGGCTTCGCGACGCGCTCGATCCGAAGTCGAGAAAGTAGCGGGAGAAAAGCATGGCCGTCCTGCTCGACGTCAAGAACCTTTCCACGAGCTTCTTCACCCAGGACGGCGAGGTGAAGGCCGTCCGCGATATATCGTTCACGCTCGACCAGGGCGAGGTACTTGGAATCGTCGGGGAATCGGGCTCGGGAAAGAGCGTCACATTCCTGTCGATCCTGGGGCTGCTCGCGGACTCGGGCAGGGTCAAGGAAGGCGTCGCGCTTTTCAACGGCAAGGACCTCCTGGAAGAACAGAAGCGCGAACTGCGGAAGATCCGCGGCAACGAGATAACCATGGTGTTCCAGGACCCGATGTCGTCGCTCAACCCCTTGAAGACTATAGGCAAGCAGGTCGCCGAATCGCTCGAGCTGCACACGAAACTCGGCGCGGCCGAAATCCGGAAGGCTACAATACGGATGCTCGAGCTGGTCAGGATACCTGAGGCGGCCAAGCGCTACGACTCGTACCCCCACGAGTTTTCCGGCGGCATGCGGCAGCGCGTAATGATGGCGATGGCCCTGATATGCAATCCTTCGCTCGTCATAGCCGACGAGCCGACGACCGCCCTCGACGTGACAATACAGGACCAGATACTCAAGCTGCTTCGGGACCTCCGGCGGGACATGAAAAGCGCGATAGTGTTCATAAGCCACGACCTGGCGGTGATCGCGAGCATCTGCGAGAGGGTGATAGTCATGTACGGCGGCATGATAATGGAGGAAGCGGGCATCGCGGAACTCTTCGAGTCGCCGGCGCATCCGTATACGATAGGCCTCCTGCGCTCGATCCCGGTGATAGACCAGGACAAGGACTCAATGCTAGAGCCGATACCCGGCTCGCCCCCCGACATGCTCGCGCCGCCCGCCGGCTGCCCGTTCGTTCCCCGTTGCGTCCACGCGCGCTCGATCTGCAAGGCATCGGTGCCGCCGAACCACGCGGTCTCGGCGACCCACTTCTCGAGATGCTGGCTGTGGTCGGACGACGCGCCCGCGGCCGGCAACGTGTTCAAGGAGAGGGGCGGAAACAATGCTTGAGGTACGCGACCTGGTCAAACGCTTTCCGGTGAAAGGCCTCGGACACAGGGTCGTGCACGCCGTCGAGGGCGTGAGCTTCACTATACCGCAAGGCGAGACGCTCGGGCTCGTCGGCGAATCGGGTTGCGGCAAGTCGACGATAGCCCGCAGCGTGATGAGGATCTACGAACCGAACGCCGGAACCATAGTGCTGGACGGCGAGGACATCACCCGCATGCGCGAGAGGGAACTCAAGCCCCGGCGGAAGAAGATCCAGATGATATTCCAGGATCCCTACCGAGCCGCTACTCGCCCACCGCGTATTCGACAGCCAGGCGGCGATAACCGACGCGGTCCGAGCGATTCTCGAGCACGTGGGACTGGGCCGCCAGCATCTGAACCGGTACCCCCACGAATTCTCCGGCGGACAGAGGCAGCGGATAGGCATCGCGCGGGCGCTCGTCATAAACCCGAAGGTATTGATATGCGACGAGCCGATATCGGCGCTCGACGTGTCGATACAGGCGCAGGTCGTCAACCTGCTCAAGTCGATCCAGCGGGAGAAGGATATTTCGTTCCTGTTCATCGCCCATGACCTTGCCATGGTCCGTTATGTGTCGCACACTATAGGAGTCATGTACCTGGGCCGCATCGTCGAGAAATGCGGGAGCGCCGAGATATACAGGCACCCCCTGCATCCGTACACGAAGGGACTCCTTGATTCCGTGCCGTCGCCGAGGCCGCCGGCACCGGGGTCGGAACGGAAGGCCTCGATCGAGGGCGACA
>CAZKJA010000101.1:0-10611 GCA_964552925.1 uncultured Treponemataceae bacterium | reverse complement strand
GTACGCCCGCTGATGCGGCAACATGGTTCGAGGAACTAATATAAAGTTCCCGTATCGGTCATAGCAGTAGGTTGTTGTACGACGGAAGAGGTAGATGCCGTCGAGGAGCTCGTATTAGGGGCTTGCGTACGCGAATCAGCCGCTACGACTTGATTGCTAGACTGCTTGAGCAAAAAACACCTCCGACCGCAAAAGCCACGGCTAGGGGAACCGTGATCTTCAGGACCAGCGCCATTTTGGTGCTCAATCAACCGCCATCGCGCCAATGCGTTCCGCGACGGTCTCTATAAGGTCTCCTGTGATGGCGGTCTTGCCTTTCTCCACATCGTAGTCGGTCATGATGAAATGCCGGAACGGCAGGCCGTTCTTCTCGAATATCTTCTTGCCGCAGGATACCTTGCAGCCGTCGAGAACTATATTCCTTGTCGCGTTACGGGCCGACTGGATAAAGCCTGACAAGTCAGCGCCCATCGCGGCGAGGCATGTACTGGCACCGACCTTGTCGCGATTGAGCGCGCGCATCACCTGATCCGCGAGTAGTCCGGTATTCGCGGCCCCCGAGCAGGCATAGATGAGATTGGTTTCGCCATCGTTTCCACAACTACACGGCATGGTATTTACCCCCCTTCAGATACGAGGACACCTGATCCTTGGTCAGAACCTTCCCGATGCTCTTGACGACCCCGTCAATGGCAAGCGCCGGCGTCATCATCACGCCCATCTCCATGATCGCATCCACATCTGTCACTTTCTCCACGTCCGCCTGGATACCGAGCTCTGCTACTGCTTCACGTGCGTGTTGTTCGAGCAGCTTGCACTTCGGGCACCCCGACCCGAGAATCTGAACCTTCATTCGTACCTCCATAATTGCCATAGATCTACAACATTGTTTCAAATTATGGAAACTATACACATTTTTGTCAAGCTCAAATATTGATTGTTTCCAACTATTGCACCATTGACGCATGGTAAAAAACAAGATGGCTCTACGAACTTAGCGTCGAAAACACGCCGTTCGAGCGAGGAGCTCACAGCCCCAATCGCTGACACTCACCGGCGTTGCCTCGAAACAAGCCCGGAAAAACAGCTCCAGCGGAAATCCGGCTTGAATATCCCTTTTACCTGCATTTCTGTTCAATTACATGGTTTTTGTAGGATGGTAGCATTATATTGTAGGACTATACATTAATATTGTAAGACTATACCCTACATGCCTCTTCATAAAAGTACTACTTTCAACGTTCCAGCGGGAACTACCGCCATTTCAAAATCTGAATCCCTGACGGGAAAGGATCAACGATGGCACATCACGTTTCCATGGCCTTTATGCGAAAAAACTGGAAATCCTGGGCTTTGCCGCTCTTTGCCATCGCCGGGATTTCTTCATGTGATATGGCATTTGGATTCAACAAGCTCGACTATGCCAGGCTCAATACTGACTTGGATACAGCCTGGCGGCAAACGGCGAAATATAGCTACTTCCTCGATACGCGGAACGAATGGAAATCACCAAAAGAGTTCGAGCAAGACGGCGGCGGCGATTGCGAAGATTTCGCGGCTCACCTGATGTACTATCTCGGCGATGCGAGCTCTATGTATATCGTCAGGCTTAAAAGCCAGAAAACATACCACGCGATCGTGCGCTATGATGGCCGGTATCTGGAACCACAAGTATTCAAGCGCGTATACGACCCGTCCGAGTTTGAGGTCGCATATCATCTGGGCTATACCGCGACAATGCTGTTCGTTACGAGCGGTGGATCGAAATTCATCAATGCGGATTTGACGATCGACCCGCCGGGTTGAAAAAACGATTGCGGATACGGGCGTGGCTATCATTACCGCGCATCAAAATCGAGCTGTTTTCAAAAGACCGAAAATCATGTATTGCGACGATGTCAAGCTGTAGCGTTACAACGGCTTGAGCTTGCCGGGCGCGGCTTCCCGAATCAAGGCGCGCGCGAGCGCTACTACCGGGTCTACGAGCGGGACGCCGCGAAACTCCGAGCCGCCAAGAGCGAGCGGCAATTCAGTACAGGCGAGGATGATACCTTCGGCGCCGCGGTCGATCAAGCGCGAAGCAAGCGATTGCACTGTCTCGAGAGCGTGGGCCGATACCGGTGTCACCGCCTTGATCCCCCAAGCGGTATCATAGATGGAGGCATGGAGGAGAATCTGCTCCCCCTGCGGGACGTACATGACCCTGTAACCGGCGCGGGCCAGCAGATCGTCGTACACGCCGCTCATCCTTGTCCCCGTCGTCGACAAGACTCCTACGACCGAACCAGGGGCCAAAGACGGCCGCATCGACTCAATCGACTCCTCGAGCATGTTGACAACGGGGATGTCGATTCCCGCGTCCGTCAGCATCCTGATGAAACGGTCGAAGATCGCAGGCGCGTGGAAGGTATTGCACGGGATTCCGCCAACGGCGACGCCCTTCTGGGCATCGCTCCCGGGGGCGACCCCGCCGAGGGCGCGGGCTGCGGCCTTGAATACCTTAGCCATACCGGCTGCCGGATCGGCGGCGCTGGGTTCGAGCAACCAGGCGGTCCTGTCCGGCACCAGAGCCGGACAGGAGTAATGGTGGACGCACAGGTGGGACTGGTCAGTACCGTCGGTGAGCGTGTTCTCGATGATCTTCGCGTGCAGAGCCACGCCCGCCATCGGGCCTACTCCGCCGCCAATGACCAGTACCGGCCCGCCATCCATCCTGTCAATCCTCTCAGGCTTACTTTGCCTTAGCCCACTTGGACAGGTCGAGTTCTTTTTCCGTCTTCGATACGATCGCCGTACCGACCATGTCGCCAGTCACGTTGAGGGAGGTCCGGCCCATGTCGAGAAGGGCGTCGATCCCGAGTATCATCGCATAGGCCGCGGCGACGGCGGAGCCTTCGGACACCTTGAGACCGATCGACTCGAGCACCATGAGGAGCATTATTGCTCCTGCTCCCGGAACACCCGCGGTGCCGATGGACGCCAAGGTGGCGGTGATCACCACAGTCAGCTGCTGGTTCATGGTCAGAGGATTGCCCGTCGCGTAGCCGATGAACATCGCGCAGACGCCCAGGTAGATCGCGGTGCCGTCCATGTTGATCGTGGCGCCCAAGGGCAAGGTAAACGACGATATTGTCCGTGGAACGCCGAGATTCTCCTCGGTCACGCGCATCGTGATGGGCAGGGTGCCATTCGAAGACCGGGTGACGAACGCGGTAATCATCGCCTCGTTGGCTCCCTTGAGGAATTTGATGAAACCGAGCTTGTAGATGGCGAGGAATCCACCGTAGACGCCCACGAGATGGACGATGAGTCCGAGATAGACCGTCAACGTTACGACGAGGAGCGGCCCTACGGCCTTGGCGCCCTGCTGGGCGAAGACTGTCGCTATCAGGACGAACACCCCGATTGGCGCGTACTGCATGATGCCGCCAACGAGCTTGTACATCGTCTCGGCGCCCGCGTTGCATACATCGAACAGCGTGTCAGCACCCTTGGCGATCTTGGCATTCTTCGAGTCCTTGACGTACGAGATGCCGAGGCCGAATAAAACGGCGAAGAAGATGATCGGGAGCACGTCGCCCTTGGACAACGATTCGACCGGGTTGGTCGGCACGATGTTGAGAAGGATCTGGGCGATAGTGGGCGCGGTGGCTTCCTTGGCCTTGAGGGCGGCGTTGCCTACGATGTTGAAGCCGAGCCCTGGCCTGAGGATGTTGGCGAAAACGAGGCCGATGATGACGGCGAGCGCGCTCGTGAACAGGTAGTACACCATGATTTTGACGCCGACTCGGCCGAGTCGCGACGGGGCGATGCTGGCGGCGCCCGCGATCAACGAGAACAGGATCACCGGCACGACTATCATCTTGAGCAGCCGCACGAACAGGTCGCCGAAGAATTTCGAGTTGTCGACGAACGGCTTTACCGAATCGGGAAAGAATCCCAGCACGATGCCGACGATGGCGCCGGCCACGAGGCCGGTGAGGATGCGGGCGAGCAGGTTGGTCTTGAAGTACCAGTCGAGCACGCCTTTCTTGGGGGTTTCGGAACTCATGGTTGCCTCCGGAATACCTATGAATCAGCCGACTCCCGTACGGGCGCGGCCCATCGGGCGTAGTGTACGGCGGCTTTCCGTATCACGATATTCACCAAAGGGAGTATTTTGGACCCGTTGTGGGGCTATGGTGTCAGACCAGACGCTCGTCCAGGGCCTTGCGCACGATTTCTGCCTTTGAAGAAACGTTGAGTTTCTGGTAAATGTGCAGCATGTGCTTTTTCGCGGTCGAACCCGCTATATGGTGCTTTTCGGCGAGTTCCTTGTAGGTGAGGCCGTCGACTATATCGCGCAGGACCTCATGCTCGCGGACAGTGAGCCCGTAATCCGAGGCCGGGGCGGTCTGGCCTTCCCGTCGGAGTTCGTCGAGGAGCCTGCGGGCTACAGTCGGGCTTATCGGCGATCCCTCGTCCCGGGCGCTGAGGATCTGCTCGAGGAGGGTCTCCGGCCTTGTGTTCTTGAGCAGGTAGCCCTTCGCGCCGGCGCGGAACGCGGCGAGGATCGTGTCGGGCTCCTCGAAGATTGTCAGAATGAGCACTATGACGCCTGGGTGCGAGGCTTGCATCAACCTGGTCGACTCTATCCCGTTGATGCCAGGCAGGTGGATGTCCATAAGGACCATATCAGGTTCCACGTTGCGCTTGAGCCAGACATGGAAATCTTCCGCGCGTTCGAAGCCGGCGGTTACGCGGATGCGCGGGTCGCGGCCGAGCAGGTACGCAAGGCCTTCCCGGACCTCCTTCTGGTCCTCGACGATGGCGACGCGAAGTGGCGCGTTCCGTCGGTCGCCGATCATGAGGGCATCGCCGGAAGCGGGATCGTTATACGGTAGAGGGCTCCGCCTCCCTCCGCCGACTCGAAGCGCGACTCGCCCCCGAGCGCTTCGATACGGAAGCGGATGTTGTCCAGCCCGGATCCGGCGCGACGGGACGCGGGCACGAAGCCCCTGCCGTCGTCGGAGAAACGGAGCGACAAGCCGGACGGGCCGATCGACATGCGCAATTTGACGCCTTTGGCACCCGAGTGCTTAAGGACATTGCTGACCAGCTCGTCGAGAATCTTCTCGAGCTCGTCGCGGATGGCGGGTGGAAGGGCTTCTATTGCCCTCTTTTTCTTAATAACGCAATCGAAGGCGATATCCCCTGCCTCCAGACGGTTCCTTATTCCAGCCGAGACGGCGAGCGAGAACGTCGAAGCCCTGCGGTCGTCTTCGCTCATGCCGAGGATGATCCCCTTGAGGCTGCCGACGGCTTGCGTGCAGTTCGATTCGATTGTCGACAGCATTTCACGGAGCCGGTCGGGGCCTTCCTTGGCCAGGTCGAGGGCTACGTTGCTGCAGAAAAAAATGTTCGTCAGCTTGGCCCCGATTGTGTCGTGCATGTCCCGGTATATCCTGCGGCGTTCCTCGACGATGCGCAGCCGGGTATTCTCCCGTTGAAGCTTCCTGAGTTCGTCTGTCCGCGTGCGTACCTTGTCTTCCAGGCTTACCGAGTACCCTTCGACCGTATCGAGGAGGCGGTTGAATTCGTCCCCGAGCACGCCGAACTCGTCTCCGCTGCGGACCGAGACGCGGAGCCCCCGCTGTCCTCCTTCGACCCTGTTGATTACCGAGACAATATGGCCCAGCGGCGCGACTATCAGCCGTCCCGAGATGGATGCCAATGCCAGGACCAATGCCAGCATGAGGAACAGTTCGACGAGTCCTATCAGGTCGAGCAAGGACCGTACCGAGTGCCGTATTGGCTCGAGAGGCATCGCTACCAGAACGCTCCAATCGAGCCCTTCGATTTTTTTATGCAGGAATTGCGTTTCGCGACCGTCTATTTCTCCGGAGAAGCTGCCTGTACCCTCCGCGGGGAAGGCCTTGAAACGCTTTAGTATCATGCCTTCGGGCCTGTCTTCGGGAAACTGGCTGGCGATTATCTCCCCGTTCGAGCCCAGTATAATGGCCCTGCCCTGCCTGGGTATCGCCAAACCCTCGAGCACCGAGCCGAGGCTCTCGAGGAGTATGTCGAGGCCGAGCACTCCGACGAACCGGCCGTCGATCGTTCGCACGGGGAGCGCGCAGGTGATGCCTATATCGTCGACGCTCGCGTATCGGTATGGCGCCGAGACGCTGAAATCGCCCTTGGCGACCGCAGCATGGTACCAAGGCCGGACCCGGGGGTCGTAGCCGGGAGCGAAGCTCGGCGTATGGTCGACGAACTCGGCCCCCACGCCCCATTCGTGCATCTTCCCGTCGGCCGTCCCGAGGTAGATTGCGCGCAGGTACGTGCTTCTAGCCAGCACCGAGGCGATGAACAGGTCACGCATCCCCGCCTGATCTGCGTCCATTACAACTCTCGTGCCCGCAAGGCTCCGTGCCAGGGCCTCGAGATCGCCGAAGAAGGCCGCGAGCCGCTTGTCAGTCTGGTCGAGAATTATGCCGGCGGTGTCGTCGGCGGCTTGCAGGGCGTAGTCCTCGAGCACGCTCCTTGTAATGAGGAAGGCGGCGACCATGAACACGGCGACGGCGGCAGATACCAGAAGTATGTATTTGTGGCTTATGCCCCATGTCCTGGTTCCCATCGGCATGGCCTTTCAGTGCGCGTTCTTGAGGCCGGCTCCGCAGAGCGGCAGGACTACGAGGCCGTCGTCTATGCCCACGGCTTGCCGAGCGAAGAAGGCCGAGAAGGTGGCGGCGCTCGTCGTCTCGATGAAGAAACCGTGTCTCGCTACCCTGCGTCCCGCGGCCTCGATACCGGCTTCCGGCGCCGCGACAACCTGGGCGCCGAGTTCGCTCAACGCCGCCAGCACCTGGGTTCCGCGCATCGGGGCGGCTATAGCTATGCCCTCGGCTGCCGTGCCGCTGTTGACTACCGCTTCTACGCGTTCCGCGCCACTTTGGAACGCCTCGTAGACGGGGGCGCAGCCTTCCGCCTGCACCGCTACCACGCGTGGAAACTTGTCGATAAGGCCGAGCCTCGACAGATCCTTGAGCGCGCGGTACGCGCCGAGCACAAGGGTACCGTTGCCGAGCGGCAGGTAAAACGTATCCGGGAGCCTGCCGCCGAGGCTCTCCCAGACCTCGTATACGTAGGTCTTGGTGCCTTGGTAGAAAAGCGGATTGTAGACATGGCTGGCGTACATCGCCGAACCGTCGCGGGCGCCTTTATTGGCAGCGTCGAGGGCGGCGGCGGCGGTATCCTCGCGGCTGCCGGGTACGAGCACCGCGCGCGCGCCGTACGCCTCTATCTGCGCGACCTTGCGCGGCGATGTAGAAGAGGGCACATAGATGTCGCAGGCGAGGCCGGCGCGCGCGGCGTACGCGGCGATTGAGGCGCCGGCGTTGCCAGAGCTGTCCTGCACCAGGGCCTTCGCGCCGGCCGCGGCAGCCGAGGCCACGAGCACTGCAGCGCCGCGGTCCTTGAAGGACAATGTGGGCATAGCGTAGTCGACCTTGACCAGGACGTCGTGACTGTCGTGATCGAGCGGTACGAGCGGGGTCAGCCCCTCGCCCATGCTGACGCTCCGCCAGGCTTCGGTCCCGCCAATCATGGCCGAGACAACGGACGGCATCGCCTGCGCGTAGCGGAAGATCGAGCGCTCGCCGGTCCAGGCCCCGGACGGCGGGAACACCGCATCGAAGGGCGCGACCTCGAGGAGGCTACCGCAGGCGCAACGGAAGGCGAAGGAATGAAGCCCGTAATCGGCGCCGCAGGCCGGGCACACGTAAGCTGCTTGTTCCATGGCTCGATTATGGACCCTTGGCGGTAGAATCGGCAATAAGTATGTTAGGATCACCGCTGAACAAGACAAAGGCAATATTGAGTGCGTGCTTGACGACTATAGGACTATCGGTACATCGATCGATACGAAAGGACCAGATAATGGGAAAACGAAAGGGATTGAGTAAACGAGTGGGACTTTCCATCATGGCGGTACTGTCGATGTGGTTCACGGCTTGCACCACGGAGAAGCGAAGGGTGCCAGCCAACGAACTGGAACCATTGCCTGATGGTGAATCCGATTGGAGCAAGGACATCGACGCCCGAATGCCGAGTTTCATCAGCCCTCCAAAAAAGATCCCGGCATTCTCGCGCTTTCTCTTAGGGATCGCCGAACGGGAATTCGACAAGGAACTGCCGCCAGGCCGAATCCTTACCTGGTCGACCAATTTAGGCATAGCGTCCGGCGCGCTCGAGCTCTATATCGAGAAAGGCGCCGGAAAGATCCTCGAACCCCGGATGGTCTACCTCGTCAGGATGCAGGTGTCGTTCTCCGCATCGTGCCCGTTCGCCATCGACGTCAACTCGGCGTTCTACGCGAAGCACTCAATCACGCCAGACGAGATCAAGGCGATGCAACGCCTCATTCCATACGACGAAGTAGCAAGTTTCTCCGAATTGGAGCGCGTAGCGCTAGGCTACGTCCACGCCGCGACGATCACCCCGCCGCGATTCGACGAGCCTCTCCTGTCAGATGTACGCAGGCTTTTCACTCATGAGGAAATCGTCGCGCTTGCAGCTCTCGCGGCCAAGGTCAATTATTGGGCGCGTTTCATCGAGGCGATGCGCATAGCCCCTATAGGCTACACCGACGATCCCCTGCTGATGCTCGACAGTTACCGGACATTCGGTGCCTCTGACTAGGGGGGCGGGATTTCCGCGCCTGCCATCAGCATCCTTGCTCGATACGTTCGTACGGGATGTTCGCGGCGGCAACAGCGATCCCATCGCGGCGACGAGCCCGATCGGGGTTTCCACTCGCCGGCCAGAAGTGCCGCGACGAAGCTGCCGAGGATGAAGGCCGGGATTTCAGGCCGCAGGTATTGGACTATGGCGGCCCGATGAAGTCCCAAGGCGCCGGCGATGTCCCGCTAGAAGCAGGAAGGCGCGGTACGCCCGACCGCGCCTTCCCGTATCGGGGAGGCTCCTCCGCGTTCCCGGTATCGAGTCCCCGGGGGCGGAGGCGGTCGGGCTAGCCGGACGCGTCGACGACGCGCATTGTCGGGCCCGCCCTTCCATCGACAAATCTGCCCACGATCGCCGCCGGGTGGCCGCTCGACCGCAGGTCGGCGAGGCAGGC
Source organism: uncultured Treponemataceae bacterium (assembly GCA_964552925.1). GTDB lineage: Bacteria > Spirochaetota > Spirochaetia > Treponematales > UBA12059 > SZUA-370. The sequence goes on along the minus strand of CAZKJA010000101.1, from coordinate 1,493 downwards.
TTCCGCCTCCCCCGCTGGAATGGCGGCCAACAAGCCGCCTGATGTCTCCGGGATGAAGTACAGGCCCCGGAAGGCCTCGTCCAACCCGGAATCGAACCCGATATCCGCCGTGTAGAAGCGGCGGTTCCGTATCGCGCCGCCTGGCAGATTGCCCGCCGCCGCCAAGACCACCGCTCCGTCGAGGTACGGCAAGGCTTTGGCGAACACGAGCAACCCCGCCTCGCTCTTTCCGGCCAGTTCGAGCGCGTGGCCGGCGAACGAGAATCCCGTCACGTCGGTACACGCGCGGACGCCGTGCCTGACGATCGCTCGGAGGGCGTCTCGGTTGAGCCGCTTCATCGAGGCGACCGCTCCGGCGAGCACATCGTCGGGACAGGATCCTGCTTTGGCAGCCGTCGTGATGGCGCCTGTGCCCAAGGCCTTCGAAAGCACCAATACGTCGCCGGGCTTCGCTCCGGATTTGAGGAGCACGCGATCGGGATGCGCGAACCCAACGACGGCCATGCCGAATTTGGGCTCGCTGTCAATGATCGTATGCCCGCCGACGACAGCGCACCCCGCCTCGGCCGCCTTTTCCGCCCCGCCGCGTACTATCTCGACCATGGCCTCCGTCGGCAGGTCCGGCGGGAAGGCGGCCAGGTTGAGCGCGATGACCGGGTCGCCCCCGGTCGCGTAAACGTCAGACAACGCGTTGGCCGCCGCGATGGCGCCGTAGTCGTACGGGTCGTCCACGATGGGCGTAAAGAAGTCCGCAGTGAATATCAGGCATTTCTGCTCGTCGATGCTGTACACCGCCGCGTCGTCACCTTCGTCAAGACCGGCGATAAGGTGTGCGGCGCGTTCGGGCGGTACCAAACCAGATAATGGACGCAGAACCTGCGCCAGGACCTCGGGGCCCATTTTTGCGGCTCAGCCGGCCGCGGAGCACATCGACGTGAGTCGGATCTCGTCTCGCTTGAAGTCCATTCCGCACACCTCCTTTCCGCCTTTGGGCTTGGTTTGAAACCCCGATGATAACGATCAATAATGCCCGATGCAAGAAAAAAAGCACCACATCGGGCGCGTTGACAGGCTCAGCCTCGTCCCGTACTATGTTTTATTGTGGTACGCCGCCTCCGACGGGTCGCCTCTGGCGGCCGCACCGAGGGAAGCTGATGGGGTCTGGTGGCTCCTGCGGTCTTCAAAACCGCTGGCCGCGTAATGCGCGGTGGCAGGTTCGATTCCTGCCTCTTCCGCATATGGACGATATGAATATAAGACTTTCAGGAATCCCACAGGTGGAGAAGCTTCTATCCGATCCGGATATCGAGGCCTTCATTCCCCTCATTTCCCGGCCTCTGACGGTCAGGACGGTAGCAGCCGCCTTGGAAGCAGAACGAAGGCGGGCTCTGGCTGATCCAGCGCATACCCCCGATGCCGTACACTGCAAGGCCTCTGCCATCAAGGGCCTGGAACGGATGGATAGACAGCGGCAGAAACGAGTACTCAATGGT